>CAISJD010000021.1 GCA_903885605.1 uncultured Chthonomonas sp.
ATCCTGGGAGCGATGGCCCCGGCTTCCAGTTCCCAGTGCGAGGTACGCCGGATGACGCCGTCGTCCGCCCGCCTGGGCTTGTGGCTCTCGTAGTAGGCGATGGCGTTCAGGGCGCCGTCCGCCGCGGTCCGGCATCCCGCCACGTCGCCCTTGCGGTGCAGCGTGTCGGCCAGCGCGGCCAGCGCCGACGGCGTCAGATACTTCAGCGCCCGATGCCATGTCCCGAGCCGGACGAGGCGCGGGCCGTCTGAGGTGTGATGTCTTGTGCGATCGTCACAAATCGGGCCAAGCGCCCGGGCCTGGGCGTTGACGCTCGATGCCGGCGGAAGGTATGCTCTGACCGTGTGATCATTCCGACATTCATCACACGATGTGACCATGCACAGCGGTCCGGAAAGGTGCCCATGCGACGCACGAGCTCAGGCTTCACCCTGGTCGAGCTACTCGTTGTCATCGCTATCATCGCGTCCCTAGCCGCCATCCTGTTCCCTGTGTTCGCGCAAGCCAGGGCCAAGGCACGCGCCATCGCCTGCCTCTCCAACAGCCGCCAACTCGGCCTGGCTGTGGCGCAGTACGTGATGGACTACGACGAGGTTCTGCCGCTGGTCAGCTTCCCGAGCAAGGCAAACACATGGACCGCCACGGTGCAGCCATACACAAAGAACCAGGCAATCCTACGGTGCCCCGACGACACGAGCAGCAACTGGGCAGCCGGCAGGCTGTCGTCGTACGCCGTGAATGCATGGTTCACGCCCAACGCACCGACGCAGTACACCGCGCTTGCCCAGGTCGCCATGGCGGCCTCAGTGATCTACCTCACAGAGAATGCTGCGAACAGGCTTCCCGACCACTTCCCGCCCTACTGCTGGAACAGCAGAGATCCTGTGATACCGGGGTTCTGCAGCCTTATGGCGCCGTTCTTCGACGCCGACAACGAGCCGCTGGCACTGGCGAGCCGCAGACACCAGGGCGGCATGAACTGCATCTACGTAGACGGGCATGCCAAGTGGGGCAGATGGTCGCAGATCTGGTTCGAGGCGCCGGCCGCAGGAGTGTACGACGGCCGGTTCGACCCGCGACAGCAGTAGCCGGTCATACCGCCGGCTGGGCGATAAGGAGCCATGATGACCAACCCCATGATGCAGTCCCTCTACAAGAAGCCTGCCCTGGAGCCGGACTGGGAGGAGGCACGACGCTTCCACGGCCACCTCGGGCCGTGGCTGGCGCTGGGCATGAAGATCGGCCAGGAGGCAATGACGGTTCTGTCGGCTCGGCCGCACTTCGGTACGCGGGTGCACGTTCGCTGCAGACTGGCTCCACCGGTTTCATGCCTGGTCGACGGATTGCAGTGGATGACCGGCGCCACCTACGGGAAGCGGAACCTGATCGCCGAAGAGGCCGAGACTGTGCACATTCGCGTGGAGCATGTCGAGACGGGCACGGCCGTGGTGTTCAGGCTGGTGCCGGGGGCTCCAGAGGCAATGGGCCGCTGGATGGGCGAGATAGGCGATGAACCCGCCTCGTACCATGTGTTCGACCGGCCCGCAGACGAGCTGTACACGACGGAGGTGGTACCCGGAAGGTCGACGGAGTGACCATGCCCGGGACCACCGGCACAGGCCCTGCCGTACGCGAGGTAACGGTCGCCGCGTCCCTCGCGGCACTCGGAGTCGTTGTGCCGATCCTGTTCCACATGGTGGGTATGGGCCGGTACTTCCTGCCCATGCACCTGCCGGTACTGGCGGCCGGGTTGCTCCTTCGTCCGCGCATCGCATGGACGGTTGGGCTGGTCACACCGTGGCTCTCCTCGCTGCTGACCGGTATGCCCCCCATGCCCATGCCGGTGCTCATGAGCATTGAGCTGGTGGCGCTGGTGCAGACGGCGTCGCTCCTCAGCGCCGCAAAGGCGCCGGTCTGGGTGGCCGTTACCGCAGCCGTTGCCTTGCGATGCGCGGCGACATTCGCTGTGACCACGGCTCTGGCTACCCAGTTGGGCATCCCAGAGCAAGCGGCGGGATGGGCGTCCGTGGCCTCGGGTGCGCCGGGCATCGCGCTGCAGATCGTGAGCGTACCGATCCTTCTGGCTTCCTTCCGGCGTGTGTCGGGCAGGAAGCCAGATACGGCCTGAGCGGCTGTGCCGCCAACTGGGTTGCGCCGGTGACCGCTGTCGACGTCTACATCCCGGGCACAAGCCCTCTGCACCGGTGGGATCCACGCGCCAAGCTGATGGTCGGGGCGCTCTATACGGCCAGCGTGCTCGCGATACCCGTCGCGCGCTCGTGGGTGCTGTTCTGCTTCGGCGCGCTGCTCGTCTCGGCCTTCGGAGCGAGCAGGCTACCGGCCGGCAGAGTCTTGATGCGGCTCGGACCGGTGGCCGGCCTGATCGGCCTCGCCGGCCTGGGAATGCTTTTCGAGGGCTCGCCGGCCCGCTTCGTATCCGTTTCCGGCAAGGCAGCTCTCTGTGCGGGCTGTGGCGTGCTGATGGCCGCCACGACGCAGTTCGGCGCCATGCTCGCCGCCATGCGGTCTTTCCGCTTCCCTGACATCCTGACGGCCGTTTCCGGCCTGGCTCACCGGCATGTGTTCGTGGCGCTGGACGAGGCATGCCGGATGATGGTCGCCTACCGGTGCCGCGTCCCGCAGGCATCGCCGCTCCGGCGCCTCCGCCACACCACCCGACTCGCGCTTGCCCTCTGCCTGCGCTCGGCGATGCGAACCGAACGCATCGAGCGATGCCTACTCGTACGCGGCTTCGATGGGGTCCTGCGCACACTGCCGCTCACAGCGCCCACACGGGCCGACGTGGTGGCCACGGCCGCGACCGCCATCGTCTGTGGCGCGTTGCTGGTGGTGGGATACCTGTGAACGCGATCGAGTTGAGAGGGATCTCGTTCGGCTATCGGGGCGGTCCGCCAATTCTGCGAGACGTTTCGTTTTCGGTTGCCGTGGGCGAGTGCGCCGGCCTGATCGGGCCCAACGGCGCAGGGAAGTCCACGCTCATTCTGCTGATGAACGGTCTGCTGCGCGGACAGGGCGAAGTGCTCGCACTGGGGCAGTCAGTGCTTGGGGTGGCGCCTCGGGACCTGCGCAAGCGGGTCGGCGTGGTGTTCCAGGATCCGGACGATCAGCTCTTCATGCCCAACGTGCTGGAGGATGTGGCGTTGGGGCCGTTGAATTTGGGCAGTTCGCCGGCCGAGGCCGATCACCTTGCCAGGACGGCGCTGGAATCGGCGGGCATCCTCTATGCGGCCGACCGGGCCCCGCACAGGCTGAGCCTGGGAGAGCGAAAGCGCGTTGCGCTGGCCGCAATACTGGCTATGAAGCCCGAAGTGCTGGTGCTCGACGAACCCACGGCCGGGCTCGACCCGCGCGGCAGGCACGAGTTCATGGAGCTGCTGCAGTCATTTCCGGCCACCAAGATCATCGCGTCCCACGACCTCGACCTTGTGGCGCGGGTCTGCGGACGCGTTCTCGTGCTGGACGGTGGCCGACTCGTCGCCGCAGGGCCGGTGGCGACCATCCTGAGCGATCAACCGCTCTTGGCGGCACACGGCCTCGCGCCCCCACTGTCTGCCCTCCCGGCCGCGCCTGCGGTATAACGTGAGCCGCCGGCAGCCCCTGACCGACGCTGACCGGACGGAGGATCGCGACCCATGAGCGACGTAGTCAGGTTCAGCGTTTCCATACCGGGCGACCTCGCTGAGGCGTTCGACCGACGCATCCAGCACCGGGGCTATGCCAACCGGTCGGAGGCGGTCCGGGACCTCATGCGCGAGCACCTCGTTCAAGGCGAATGGGACGACGACGACGCTCAGGTGATGGGTACCATCACATTGGTGTACAACCACGAGAAGCCCGATCTGACCAAGGTGCTGACACGCGTGCAGCACGAGAGCCACGACGCGATCGTCTGCTCGACCCACGTGCATCTCGATGAACACAACTGCATGGAAGTCGTCGTCGTCCGAGGCATGGTCGCCGAGATTCGGGGGATCGCCAATGCGCTGATCGCTGCCAAGGGCGTCAAGCACGGAAGGCTCGTGAGCACTAGCGCCGGCAAGGACCTACCGTAATGCTCTGACCGCCGTCGATGAGACCGCTGCGCGTCTGGGCGTGGCTTGCCCTCGCTGTCACCGCTCGGACCGTGGCGGTCGCGCAGAAGCGGGGACCGAGCCCGGACGGCGATCTGATCGCGGATAGCGATCAGGGCTGCCACCGTCCAGCAGTCCCGTAGGCGGCCTGAAGCCGTAGCCGGAGGCGGCTACCGCCCCAGGTAGCCGCGCATCCTGGGAGCGATGGCCCCGGCTTCCAGTTCCCAGTGCGAGGTACGCCGGATGACGCCGTCGTCCGCCCGCCTGGGCTTGTGGCTCTCGTAGTAGGCGA
>CAISJD010000022.1 GCA_903885605.1 uncultured Chthonomonas sp.
AACTCGACCCCGCCACCGGCGTGTCGGTGGACGCGGTCATCGCCACGGTGCCCGAGCCCGGCTGCGCCAGGCGCCACGCGGTGAGACCGACGCCGTCGCGAGCCTCGAAGGAGCCGTCGCGGAGCAGGTTCGCCGAGCCTGCCGGCGCGGCGGCCGGCTCGGGACGCGCGGGCGCCTTCGGGGTCGCGCTACCGCGGCGGGCCTGCCATGCCTGGCCGCCCCTCTCGGCCACGACCATGCAGTGGAGGTCCAGGCGCGGCACGGTCACGCGCCATCCGTCGGCGGTCCAAGCCGGCTCCAGTGCCTTGCCGGACGGGATAAGCCGGAAGCGGCCATACGAGTGGTCGCGGAACGTGAGGCGGATGCCATGGATCGGGATCACCTCGCGCCGGACATAGAGCGACTCGCCGGCCACGGTCTGGGAGCGGCCGGACGACGAGATGTCGTTCAGCAGGTGGACCACCAGCCGGTCCCCTTGCACCTGCGGCATGGCCTCGACGATGGTCGGCGCCTCCACATCGACCGGCGGCGGCTCCGGTGCGGATGAGCGCAGGGCCAGCTCTATGATGCGACCCAGGTACTCATGGCCGTAGCGGAAGAACGACCACGAGATGTCGTACGGGATGTAGATGACCCTGCCCTTGCCGTACGTGGACTCCACGAGCGCCACCGTGTTGGTGATGGAGGACGCGCCAGTCGTGGTGTCGCGTGTGGTGGCCCGTAGCCGCAGGGGCGATGCCGTGCCGTTGGTGGGCGCGACCAGCAGCACGCCGGAGTGGAGCGGCACCGAGGTTGCCTGCTCGCGCACCGGCGTGGTCACGTCGCGCACGTCCAGCGTCCGCCGGATCACCGGATCGGCGCCCCATGCGTGGTCGGGCGGCAGCGCCAGGTCCACGCCGCCTGCAGTCCCGAAGGCAGCCATGGAGCGGGTGTCGATGGACCTCAGCCGCCTGGCGCGGAAGAGGTCCGCCAGGCCGAAGTCCTTCCGGGGCCTGCCGCGCTCATCGTACAGCGAGGTCTCGTACATGGCGACCAGCGAGCCGCCGTCCCGCACGTAGCGCCGCACCGTCTCCATCTCGGCGTCGGACATGGCCGCGCAGTTGGGCATGAAGAGCACGCCATAGCGCTCCTTGAGGCCGGCCTCCAACTCCCGATCCGTCACCAGCGAGGCCGGGAGATGCCGCTCGAGCATCGCCTGGAAGGCGCCGTAGATGCCCTTCACGTAGCGGTTCTTGGGGTCATCACGCCCGTACCAGAGCTCGGCCTTATCCGACATGACGAGGCCGCACCAGGGCACGATCCGGGCGTTGCGCGTGTATGGCTCGCGGACGACGATGTCGGCCATGGTCCGCGCCATGGCGTCGCGGCCCGACACCGAGTGCGCGGGTACGGCGCCGTTGGTCAGCATGGTCATCACGCGGATCGCCGGCTCCTGATAGCCCAGCGGCATCCACCCCGGCACGCTGGGCGAGCCCCACATGAAGGCGCGCTTGCCCTTGCAGATGCCCGCCAGATGCCAGTTCATGAAGGCCATGTGGGACGGCGATGCGAAGAAGGAGGGGTCAACGGTGTCGTACCAGCCAGTCTCCTCCAGCAGCCCGTCGACGCACTCGGCCACGCGAATGGAGTTGCGCAGGTTGCCCGGGTTCCGGTAGACCCAGGCGTTCCAGGAGTTGACCAGTAGCGCGGAATCGGGGTTAGCGGCCTTGATGGCGCGGTTGTACTCAAGCAGCGCCGCCTCGTTGGATCGGAACCGGAACTCGACCCACTTCTGCCAGAGCGGGCTGTCGAACTCCTCGCGCACCGGCGGCTCCTGCCCGGCCTCGGCGCGGAACTTCGCCCTGCACGCCGCGCAGTAGCAGGCCTCGCCGACCACGTGGTACATGTCGAAGAAGACGCCGTCCACGCCCACCTCGCGGACCAGCTCAACGATTCGGTCTCGCACCAGCTCGCGGTAGCCTGTGTTGCCGCAGTAGTAGCCGTTGGGCCGCCCGGCGCTGTTGAGGGCGCGCCACTCCGGGTGCTCGACGCCCACGGAGGCGGCCTCGCGCTGCGCCCAGTAGTAGGCGACATACCGTATGCCCCGCTTGTGACAGAGCGCGACCACCTCGCGGGTCCCGTCGCGCCCCTGCATGGCAGGGTCCACGGGCCCGTAGGCGCTCTTCCATGCCAAGCCCGGCGCCTCGCTACCGTTGTGGACGCGCGAGAACATCATCTGCACCCCGGCCTTGCCGAAGTCCTCGATCACCTTCTCGGGCCAGTCGCCATATCGCAGCGAGTTGGGCAGGTCGGTGTACGCCACTCGCGTGATGCCTGCAAGCCACTTGGGCGAAGGCGGAGCCGCGCCCTGTGCGCCGCCCGGCCCCGCCAAGGCCACCAAGCAGAGCGACGCGCCCAGCGAGCAGACAGCGCGCCGAACGGCTACAGTCAAAGACATGGCGATCTCCTTACGATGGCACGGTAGAACACGGACGCAGACCGCCGCATCACCTAGCCCTTGGTGGCTCGGGCCTCCGTGCCCAAGTCCGCCGCGGTCCGAGCGCGCTCGGGGCTTCGGCCCGGTCCACACAAGGGAGACCCGAGTCTGGTCTCAGAGGTCCACCAGGGTGATGGCCTCGTCGACCTCCCCGCCCGGCTTCACGGTCAGTGTGCATCGATACCCGCCCGCCTCGATGTACCCGGCCTCGTGTCGGACCAAGCCACTTGCGCCGCGGAAGCGCAGCTCAAGGCCATTGGCCTCTGTCGGACTGACCCGAAGTGTGCGGCGCTCGCCTGCCACCATGGCGCCGATGGTATGGCGCTGATCGTCGGCCACCAGGACGACCTCGTACAGCGCCGCACCGGACGCGTTCACGACGGTCGCACGGGTCTGAAACCGGTCGAGCAGGTACCAGACGAAGCCAGCCGCAAGCGCCAGCATCAGCGCGAACGCCAGTGCGCATCCGCGGATGAAGCGCCGGACAGGTGGGCGGCTCATGCAGGCAGAAGCACTGAGGGCGCCGGTGCGCGGGGAACGGCTACAGGCAGAGGCAAGGCGATCTCCTTACGATGGCACGGACGCAGGCGCACGGCCTGGTCCGAACGGACCGGCTATGGCCGCCCGCATCATTGCGCCGTGCTGCCGCTCCCGACCCCCACGCTCCACGCCACGGTCCGGCTTATCTTGGAGCGTATGGTCGCCCGAACGAGGCCCGGCTCCCGCCGCAGCTCGATGGTGACGCCTGCCCTCGCGTCCGTCGCGGAGACCGTCGCCGTCGTGGCTTCGGCGTCGCAGGCGATCCGCAGTTCGTAGGGGTCGCCTGCCACCACCTTGCTGCGCCCGCTGAGGGTGCCCGTGTCGGCGGACCACTTCTCCGAGGGCATGTCGATGACGCCCTGGGTGACGTGGCGGCTGGTGCCGAGGACGAATGGGTGCGGCTGGAGCGGCCGCAGGGCCAGCGCAACGCAGGAGCGGCCCGGCAGCGTGAGGCGGACGCCGCCCCGCTGGTCCGGCAGGCGGCGGTTCGCCCAGTAGTCGAACGCGGCGCAGGCGGCGGACGGACCCAGCCCTAGCTGCTCCGCCGTCGCGCCGATCTCGGCCTCCTGGTCCGACCAGTTGAAGAGGCCCACCACGTGGCGTAGCAGCCGGCCGCGGCGGTCGTCGGTGAGCACCCAGACGCGCGGGATCGGCTGGTCGAAGAGGTCGGCCGGGCGCGCGTTCAGGCCGTGGTTGGGCATGATCCGCTTCAGCAGGTCCAGCCTGTCGGCGGGCAGGTCGGGGAGGGCGTCGCTGCAGACCGTGAGCTGGCCCGCGATGGCCGCCCAGGTGCAGAGGGCCCGGGCCTGCTCCATGGGCACGCTCGTCCGCACATAGACCGGGTCGGGGTCGTTCCACCAGACGCGGCCGTTGAGGAAGTAGTGGCGCGAGCCGTAGGACGGGCCGGTGAGCATCCCGCCCCAGTCGGGACCGTTGTCGGGTCCGATCCGCATGGCGTCCACCAGCCCGAAGGCCGAACCGTAGGAGCGCATGTTCTGCGGGATGCAGCAGCCCAGGAAGAAGACCTCCGGCCCCGCTGCTTCGCGCACCAGCCTCAAGCCGCTGCGGTAGGCCTCCACGTTGGTCTTCGACGGGTCGTGGAACGTCGCGTCGCCGATGCCGTCGGGCTTGTAGGCATCGTTAACATACTGCTGTCGCGTGGCCGTGCCGGTCCAGAGCCCGTCCATCTTGAAGTAGCGGTAGCCCCACTCGCGGGCGGTGCGGGCCGCGTTGGCCCTCAGGTAGGCCCGGGCCTCGGGGTGGGTCATGTCGAGGCAGGTCCCGCCCCAGTCGGTCTCGTAGGGTGCGCCGTCAGCCTTCTTCACGAACCAGCCCTGCTTGTCTGCAAAGAAGGGGTCGTAGTGCGTGCCCGCGAAGGGCATGAACCAGATGCCCGCCGTCAGGCCCAGTCCGCGGAGGCGGTCGGCGGTCGCCTTCATGCCGCTCGGGTAGGGGCCGTCGGGCCGGTGGCGGCCGAAGACCCGGTTGGGGCCGTTGTGCGACACGCCGTCCTGCCAGCCGTCGTCGATCTGCGCGAAGGAGAAGCCGAAAGGCGCCAGCTCCCTGGCCGCGAACTCGGACTGGGCGGCAAGCTGCTTCTCGTTGGATGCCCCGGCGTGGTACCAGGTGCAGTAGCCGGCGGGCTGCGGCGGCAGCTTCACCTTCTCCAGCCGCGCCACGATGCCCGCCCAGGCCTCGAGGCCCAGCCGCGCGTCGGCGAAATGGCCGATGGCGAAGGTCTCCAGCGCCTCCCGCGCGCCGGGCTCCAGCAGCAGCTTGCCGTAGTCGATCCTGGCGGCCAGCACGGGCCGGCCGGCCTCCACCGACGGCTGGACCACGCCGCTCCCACGGTGGTTTGTGAGCCAGCCGCAGACGATGCCGTCCCGCGTCGCCGGATCGGCCAGGGCCATCCAGACGTAGGTCCCGGGCGCCTCAGCCGCAGGACGCAGCCCTCCCGTGCCCAGCGCGGCCAGCTTGCCCAGGGGCACTCCCAGGTCGATGGGCAGCGACGCGGTGACCAGATGATCAACAGTCTGCGCACTTGCTCCCACGTTGCAGAGCGAAGTCTGCAGCAGGGCGAACGGTAGCGCAGAGTAGAGCAGCAGCGAATCGGTGCGGCCGTCGGCGCGGGTGACATCGACGGCCCTCCCGCGCCCGAAGATAGGATCGGACGCCGCGCGAGCCAGCACCGAGACGGCATCGCCCTCGCCCATCCGTGCGCCCTGCACAAATGCGCGCCTGGTTGAGCATTCGATCAGAGAGAAGGCGCCCGTCGCCCGGTCGACTCGGGCCTCCACGGCGCGGTTACGGATGACGATCTCGGTCCCTGCGGGCATGGCGCCCCCTTTCGCTAAGCATAGTCCTGGCAGCAGAGCCGCCGCGAACGCTCCACACAGGCCGGACTGCACTGTCACAGGCTCTCTCCTTTGCCGGCTGCGCAACCTATAGTCATAGTAGCCCCAGAGGCGCCATGCCGGCATGCTACGATGTTCGGAGGAGGGCCAATATGCCCGAGCTACAGGAGTTCATCTTCGTGATCCGGCCCACGCGGCTCGAGATGCTGACGGAGGGGCCGACCGAGCGTGAGGCCGGCATCATCGGCGAGCACTTCGGCTACCTGAAGGGACTGACCGAACAGGGCGTCATGGCGTTCGTCGGGCGCACGCTGAATGCCGATGCGGAGACCTTCGGGATCGCCGTGTTCCGCGCCGCATCCGAGCAAGAGGCGCGGGGCATCATGCTCGGAGACCCGGCGGTGCGCCAGGGCGTGATGTCGGCGACGCTCTACCCGTTCAAGATCGTGCTGCAGGGCAGGTGATGGCGGCGGCGCAGGTCGGGCTGGGTCGGGCATGGCTGCTCTTGGCGATGCTCCTATGCGCCGCGCCGGGCGCCTTTGCGGCCGGCCAGCGCGAGTTCCG
Source organism: uncultured Chthonomonas sp. (assembly GCA_903885605.1). GTDB lineage: Bacteria > Armatimonadota > Chthonomonadetes > Chthonomonadales > CAJBBX01 > CAJBBX01. The sequence continues at coordinate 5,935 of CAISJD010000022.1, forward strand.
CATCGGGGTCTATGTGAACGGCGACACGCACCCGCAGAACCTGCCGGCCTCGCGGATGATGGCCGACATGGCTGCGCACGGCATCACCCGCGCGGTGCTGCTGACCAAGCAGTATATGCAGCTCGTGCCGCAGGGCCTCCACTCGCTGGCCAAGCAGTGGGGCATCCAGCTCTTCATCGGCAACATCCGCGCGGGGGAGGGGGCCGACGAGGCCAATATGCGCATGCTGATCGACCTCGTCAATAGCAGGCCCGACGCCGATGCCGTGGCGGGCTGGTACGCCGATGACGAGGTGGAGGGCGCGCACGACCCGGCCAGGGAGCCAGACTACGAGGCGCAACTCCGCAGGTTCGTCGCCATGATCCGGCGCATGGACCCCGGGCGCAAGGTGATCGTGAACCACGACGCGCGCACGGCGAAGTGGGGCGGCAGATTCGTCCGCGCCGGGGAGGATGAATCCTGGTGCTCGGTCTTCTGGGCCAACCACTTCGCCGAGGGGCATCTGCGGACGACGATGGGCGCGCATCGGGCGGCGTACGGCGCGTCCGCCATGCCGCTCACGTTTGTCTACGGCGCCCAATCGACGAACAAGTTCGGAGCCGAGGCCGAGCTGCCCACAGCCGGCCTGCGGGGCGCCACGCTTGCCGACCTGAAGGCCGTCAGCACCCGCGCCGACATCACGGACTACGTCATGACCGCTTACCGTCTGGGCGCGTCCGGGGCGTCGTTCTTCGTCTACGACGGCTACTACGACTGGACCTACTACACGCTGGTGGATGAGCGGGGCCGATCGGTGGAGGGCAAGATGGAGGGCCTGCGCGACGCCGCGGACCGCATCGCCGCCGACCGGGGCCGCCCCACGCTGGAACTCCAGGTGGCATCGAGCAGTCCCGCCCTGGACATCGCGGTGGAGACACGCCCCGGCGCCGATCCGGTGCGCCGGACGAGCGTGCAGATCAGCTACGATGGGGGCTACACCTGGTCCAGCGTGCCCGGCTTCGGAGCGAAGGGCGGCAAGATGCACTTCGTGGTGCCCCACGGCCCCATCCAGCGGGGCTACTGGAGCATGGTCCGCGCACGCTGCTTTGACGGCACCCGGACCTCGCTCTGGTCGGTCTGGAACGTCTACCCGGCGAGCGCTCCGAGGCTGTCGGAGTAGCCGATTGGGCTGCAGCGTTCGAGGGAGGCGCCTGCGGGGCGGAGCGGCTACAGGAACCAGCGCACGCGGAGATCGGCCCGGAGGTCGTTGGCCTTGGCCCCGAAGTCGCTCGATCGAGCGCCCGACAGGATCGAGAGCTGACCGCGAAGCTCAAGCCTGCCTTCGGGCTTGTAGGTGGCTTCTTGCGTGAGGGTGAAGGTTCGGTCGTCGAGGTTCATCGTCAGCATCACGGCGGGCGTGAGTTGGGTAACCCCGAAGGCGTCGGGCCGACTGGCCCGGACATAGAGATACGAGCGTCCTGCGTTGGCACGGCCGTAGGCGCCCTCGGCCAGGTCCAGGGCCCGGTCCATGGCCGTCCTGTCACCGGTCGCCTCGAAGGTCGCCCGCGAGGCGGAGGTGAAATCAAAGAAGTCGCGCATCTCTGCGGGCGAATAGCCCGCATTGTTGCGGTAGTACTCGGCGATGACGGTGATCTCCTGGGGAGTGATGAAGCGTACGCCCATGAGGTAGGCGTCGGTCGAGCCCCCAGCGGTGCGCACACTTCCGGCTGCGTCCACAATCGGGCGCGAAGCGCGTGTGTCGCGGCCCCACTCACCGTGGACTTCGAGGCTCGGCGTCAGGTTTCGCGAGAAGTCTGCGCCATAGCGGTCTCCTCGGCCTCCGCCGGAGATGGCGATGAGGTCCAGGTCGGTGTCATGGACCAGCGAGTAGAGCTTGAGGCCGTAGAGGGGCCTTCCCGCCGAGCCAAGTCGATCGTTGATGCCGCTGAACACGGGCGCCACAAGGGGCGACACCGTCAACGCCTTGACGGCTCCGCCGGCGGCGGAGGTGTACTCGGCCCCAACGAACGTGATGCCCTCGAGGGCGAGCTCCGGGTCTTCGGGGTCCTTGGCCCGATCCAGGAAGGCCGCCGGGTTCCAAGCATAGCCTTTGCCCCACCGAAGCGACTTCTTGCCCATGTCGAGTGTGAGCTTCTGGGTGGGCCGGACCGATGCGTAGGCCTCGTAGAACCGGGTGTCGGTTGACCAGCCCCGGTACTCATGGCGCAGGTTCGAGTTGGTGCGCGAAAAGAGCGTGGTTCCACCTGCCTGGTGCTTCACGTCAAGCTGAAGCGCGGAGTCCCACTGGAGGAGCGGCGACGCCGGGTTGTGCCCGAATGTGCGTAGCCAGTAGTAAGGTGCGTTGCGGTCAGGCGCGTAGATGCCGGGGCGGACCTCAAGGTAGCCGCCGATCGTCGTGGGCTCCTTGCGAATCTCTGAGAGATCGAAGGTGGCCTCCTCCTGAGCGCCTACGAAGGATGGGCTCAGGAGGAGTACGGCGGCAAGGCTGAGGAGCCGTCTCACTGGAGTGTGTCTAACTTCGGCATGTAGGCGAGCGTGAAGACCTCATCCTTCAGGGCGCGGGCCTTGACGTTTGCGAAGATCATCGTCGATCGGTAGCCCTTCTGCAGCGGGCTGTCGGTCTCGACCGTTGCCGGCCGGGTGATCCCGCCGAAGTCCTTGATGTCCTTGAATCGCAACGTTTTGACCAGGATGCCCGCCGCCGTCACGCACTCGATCTTTGTGGGCTGCGGAGACTTCTTCGTCACCCACATGCGCAGCCGGTCATAGGCCACGGTCCGGTTCTTGGCCTTGAGGTGGAGCAGATTCTCAGCGCCTGCATCCTCAACCCGTTCGACGGAGTACTCGGCGCTGTAGTCCACGCTGAGGATGTCGGCGTTGTTGAAGACGCCCCCAACCACGGATTGAAGGCTCGTGATGCGCACGGGCTTGCCCACGTTCGGGATGTAGAGCCACATGTTGTCGCCCAGGCGCAGGGTGGTCCTGCCCTTCTCGGTGGCTGGAGAGAGGAACAGCATGGCCACCTTGTCACGGTCCTTTTTGACTGTAAACATCACAAACTCACGACGCTTGCCATTCGGCTCTATATTGATGATCTTTCGGTAAGCTTCATAGGTCGGCGGGTTCAGGTTACGGTCCACCTGCTTCAACAGCGCTTCGCCGTCGATCGCGTAGGCCGATAGCGGCACTGCCGCCAGCGCCAGGACACACAGCCATGGTCTACTCACTTCGCCCCCCTGTTCCCGTGCTACGTCGCGGCGCTGCCGGCACCGCTTTCAGTTGTGCCTGAGCGCTTCAATCGGTTCCAGCCTCGACGCCTTGATGGCAGGTTGCAGGCTCGCGATGGCCGAGATGGCGACTACGATCACAGCAAGCGCCAGCACTTGCCCGATGCCGACGCTGGGCGCCAGTACGAGGCCGCGCTGCTGGCCGAAGTCGAAGGTGAGCTTGGCGATGCGGAGCGCACCGATCAAGCCCAGCCCAACGACAGTGCCCAGAAGCGTGCCCAGGGCGCCGAGGATCAGCCCTTCGAGAAGGAACATCGAGCGGATGGTGGCGGGCAAGGTGCCGATCGCCGCCATGGTTCCGATCTCCCGGACACGCTCGTACACGGCCATGATCATGACGTTCATGACGCTCACGAGCACGATGCTGACGAGGATAAGCCGGATAAAGATGGTCAGGATATCAATCATATTGGCCACATTCGAGAACGGTGCGAGGCTTTCCCACGTGTGGACCTCGAAGGAGGGCTTCCCTTGCTTATTGCGCATGCCCCCCAGGCTCGTGGACAGGGCCGCATAGGTGGCCTTCAGGCTGCCGAAGTCCTTGAGCCTCACCGCGATCTCGCTCACCTCCGGCTGGTCGAGCCGCAGGATTTCGGCAGCGTCGGACTGATGCACATAGGCGTCTCGGCCACCGGGGCCCGACACGCTGGCCAGGATACCGCCCACCTGCACCTGCTTGCCGTTCACAGACCCCTCGGCGTTGGTGGCGAGGAGAACCACGGTGTCGCCGGGCTTGACCTGCATGCCGCGAGCCAGCAGCTCCGGCACAAGCATGATGCCGGGGCGGATTTCCGGTTTGCCCTGAACGACCCGACCTTTGAGCATGGGCGCCGTGGCGAACTCGCGGTCGGGGTCCACGCCGTTGACGCGCACACTGGTGCTCTCGGTGAAGGTGCTGAAGACGCCCCCGAACTTGATCCTCGGCGAGAAGGCCTCGACAGCGTCGGACTTGCCCAGTTCGGCCTCAATCTTCTGGATCGCCTGCGGCTTCAGGTTCATGGCCAGCGGCAGCGTCTCGATCGAGGCGACGTATCCTTTGCGATGTATCTGCAGATGACCCAGCATGGAATCGGTGATCTGCCCGATCATCATGGCCTTGAAGGAGCCGGCCGCTGCCTCAAACACGAGCACGAAGAGCACGCCGATGGCGACCAGCGAGCCGGTAAGGAGCGTTCGCCGGCGGTAGCGTGATAGGTTGCGCAGGGCAATGATGAGGAGCTGTTTCATGACGCCGCCCCCGCGCGCCTGTCTTCCACCGAGATCAACCGACCATCCTCCAGAGTGTACAAGACCTCAACCTGGTCGACCACCTTGGTGTCATGGGTGGAAAAGACGAATGAGGTGCCGAACTCGTCCTTCATGCGGCGCATGGTTTCGATCACCGCGAAAGCGGACGCATGGTCCAGGTTAGCGGTAGGCTCATCGGCCAACACCAGCTTGGGGCTGGTGACGAGGGCGCGGGCTACGGCTACACGCTGCTTCTGCCCACCCGAGAGCTGGTCGGGGAACTTGTCGCGCTGGTCTGCCACGCCGACCGCTTCCAGCAGCGCTGCCACGCGGCGCTTGCGCTCGTGCTCGGGCACGTGCTGCACCAAAAGAAGGGGGTACTCGACGTTCTCGCCGGCGGTGAGGGCCGGAATCAGGTTGAAATCCTGGAACACGAAGCCCAGGTGTCTGCCTCGGAACGCCGCCGCCGCCGGCCCTCTCAACTGCGAGACATCGGTCCCGGCGACGGCAAGGCGTCCGGAGGTGGGTTTGTCCAGGCAGCCAACCAGGTTGAGCAGCGTGGACTTGCCGCTGCCGGAGGGGCCGATGAAGGCGCTGAACGTGCCGGGCTCCACGACAAACCCCACGTCCGTGAGAGCTTGAAGCGTCATCTCGCCGGTCATGTACTGCTTGGACACGCCATCCGCAACGATCAGGCTCATGAACTACCTCCAGCTCAGCCGTCCGGCCATCGATGCCGATTCGGCATACGGACGGTCTTACGCCCACCCGCTTTGTCGGGTTCCGTATGCAGGACGCCGCCGACGGGGTCCGGTTCCCCGGCCCCATCCGCATTTGCGATCGGTCCTGGCGGCCCTGGCGCACGGCCCCGCCCAGCCCGGTGGAGGGAGGCCGTCGCCGGCGGCACCGGGCGTCGGCGGGGCGTCATCCCGGTCTACCGCACCAGGTCGCAGGCGTCGGCGGGCATCCAGTGGGCCTCCTGGCCTTCCCACTTCACATTGCAGCCGATAGGGTTCGTGAGCGGACTGGTTACCGGGCGGCCTGCCAGCAGGTCCTCGATCGCGGTCTCCAGGTCGTTCACCGTGGCCTTCTCGGCCTCTCGGGGGTTGTCCAGGGCGCGGCCGGTGTAGGCGAGCTTGCGCTCCTTGTCGAAGACGTAGAAGTGCGGGGTGCGGAGGGCGCCGTAGGCCAGGGCGGTGCGCTGGCTCTCATCGCGCAGGTAGACCCACGGGAAGCGCTGTTCCTCCATGCGCTCAATCATCTTGAGGAACGAGTCGCCGGCATAGGTGAGGACCGTGTTGGCGTTGACGCCCACGAAGCGTACGCCGCGGTCGGCGAACTTCAGGGAGGTCGCGCGGGTCGCCTCGTCGGAGCCCAGCACGTAGGGGCAGTGGTTGCAGGTAAAGAAGATCACCAGGATGGGTGCGTCGTCGAAGTCGGCCAGCGTATAGCAGCGGCCGTCCGTGGCCGGGAGCGCGAAGTCGGGCGCGTGGGCGCCGAGCGGCAATGTGAAGCTCATGCGATCTCCTCCCGTGCCCAGGTCCCTGGGCGCGTCTCAGCTTACAGGATACCGGTCCCGGAGCGGCCGGGCCGGCGCTGGTTGCGGGTAGGCTCTTTCGGGCAGTTTGAGCCCTGCACAGCTAGATACGGAGTTCCCCCATCGTGAAATGCACCATCGTCGCCGCGCTTCTGGCGCTGCTCGCCGCCTCTGCCGCACTGGCCGGCGAAACCACCTGCCGCGAGGTCCGCGCGGTGAAGCTCTCAGCCCCGCCTGTGATCGACGGAAAGCTCGACGACGCCGTCTGGAAAGAAGCCGCCGCGTGCACGGGCTTCCTGGACGAGATGTGGTCCACACCGGTGGCTGAACAGACCATTGTACGCGTGGGCTACGACTACAAGTGCATCTACGTTTCGTTTCGCTGCCTCGACACGCAGCCGAAGGCCATCGTCGCCCGAGAGACCAAGCGCGGCGCCGACTTTTTCCAGGAGGACCGCGTCCGGCTGCGCCTCAACCCTTTCAACAGCAAACGCGAGGAAGACGAGAGCGAACTCCACCTGAACCCGCTGGGCACCCAGGCGTCCGAGCTGGCCGGCGGCCGCGCAAACAAGCAGGAGTGGGAAGGCGCCTGGAAGGCCGCGGCGCAGATCGTGGAGGATGGCTGGGTGGCCGAGATGGCCGTGCCCTGGAGCGTCTTCGTGCGCCCGCCGGGCACCGGCAAGCCGGCTACGCTCGGCATTAACTTCGACCGCTACCAGGCCCGCACCCGGGTGAAGTCCTACTGGAGCAACCTGGGTCAGCAGGAGCGCCGCGAGTTCGGCGGGCAGTGGTTGGATGTCGTCATGCCGCAGGCCGACGAGGTCGACCGGCTCTCCGTGCTGGGCTACCTCTTCGGCGGGGCAGACGGCGGGAACGTCACCGGGCGGGCGGGGCTGGATGCGCGCTACCAGTTCACGCCCTCGCTGACGGGCCAGGCCACGTTGAACCCGGATTTCTCCAACGTGGAGGGCGCCGTCACCAGCGTCGATTTCTCTTACGCCGAGCGGCTGCCCGATGAGCGGAGGCCCTTCTTCCTGGAGGGCGCCGAGTACTTTTCCTCGCCCCTCTACCATGTGCGCCCCTTCGCCAGCGTGCGGCTGGGCGACATGGACCTGGGCGCCAAGTTCTACGGCCGGGTTCGGCAGGGCACCGACGTGGGCCTGCTGGCGGGCCGCGACGCCTACGGCCGCTCCGACGCCGTGCTCAACTTCGCGCACCAGTTTTCGCCCTACGACAGCGTGGCCTTCCAGGGCGTCAGCCGAACCGGGCAGGGCATCAGCAACCAGGTGGGCGTGGCCAAGGCCAAGTTGCGCCGGGGCGACTGGAACCTGAACGCCGCCTACGGCAAGTCGGCCGACGCCACCGGACCGGGCGAGACCACCGACATCTCGGCCTGGTGGAGCGCCAAAGCCTGGTACGTCAGCGCCAACTATGAGCAGGTGAGCCGCAATATGCGCGCCCGCGACGGCTACGTCATGTTCCTGGACCAGAAGGGCTGGACCGCTGAGGGAGGCTACTACTCCAACTGGCGCACGGGCCCCTTCCGTTCTGGGAGCTGGTGGTGGAGCGCCAACAAGTATGAGCACCTCGACGGTAGCCCGTTCCGCGACGGTATCGGCACCGGTATCACGCTGGATACGGCCAACCAGTGGATGGTCGACCTGGACCTGAACACGGGAACGTTCGAGGACGACCGCGACCATGTGGTGCGCCTGGGCGCCCGCTACCCCTCGCAGGATAAGTTCCGGAACGCCGGCATCTCCGTGGCTACGGGCAAGCGGCGCGGGAGCAACTACAGCGCCCTGAGCCCCGGCGTGACCTGGCGCTTCTTCAACCGGCTCTCGGTGGGCGCCTCGGCCGAGGTGATCAGCGCAGGCGCCGCCTACCGGCAGGACATCGTCACCCTCTCGTACGACGTGGCCCGCGACCAGGCCGTCGGCGGTCGCCTGGTGCGCCGCGACGGCAAGGCCAACGGCTACCTTAGCTACCGGAAATCGGGCTACGGCGGTACGGAGACCTTCGTCATCCTGGGCGACCCCAACTCCGAAGCCTACGCCGATCGCCTGGTGGTGAAGGTAGTGATGCCGCTGAAGTAGCATGGGAGCGGCGGCGTCCGGTTGGCAACGGGGTCAACAACGTCAAAGGCCTTGTGACCCTATTCACGTTGTTGACGCTGATGTCAGCGGGGCGCGGCGTCGCTCAGGTTACGGCTCCATACTGCCGCTGTGATCTCCTCCTCGCAGGTTCAGGGTGGCGAAACGGCCTCGGCGCGTTGGAGCGCGGCGCGGCTTGCCGTCGAGGGTCAGCGCCGCGCCCTCGGCCGGCATGGGCAGGGCGAGCTCGGCGGTGACGCCTTCCGGCACGCTGACCTTGAACCGTAGCCCACCGGAGAGGGTCCGCTCCCATGCGACCGACACGGGGCCGTGGCGCGTGCAGACGACGCCGCTCGCCTCGCGCAGGTCGGCCAGCCGGGGCTCGATCAGCAGGCGCTTGCGGCTGAGCGGGCCCACGCGACGGACGCCCAGCACGCGAGCGCTGAGGAACGCCGCCGGGATGGGGCCGAAGTCGTGGCAGTAGTAGCTCTCATCGCCGAACTGCTCGCCCAGCGTGCCGGGCATGGACCTGCCGACCATGCCGGCCCAGCGCCGCCGCATGGTCTGCAGCGCCTCCAGGTCGGCCGCATCGGTATCCATCTCGTACATGACCTCGAACGCGAAGAGGTACGAGACGGGGCTGAGGAACTCGTTGTGGCGCTCCATCAGGGTTCGCCGCACCATGGCCAGCCGGTCCGGCGGAACGAGCCCCTTGACGAGGGCCATGACGGTCGCCTGCGGCGTGGGCGGGAAGGCCGGGATTGACTGGTCGATGGCGGCGAAGTAGCGGTCGAAGCTCGCGTCGGGCCAGCGCGTGAGGAGCCTCTTCTCGCCCTCCTTGAGCCCCGCCAGGTAAGCGCCCTTCTCGGCGTCCCAGAGATGCCGGTTGAACGCCGCCGCCAGGTCGCGCGCCGCCCTGCCCCACCGGGCCGCCTGTGAGCGCCTGCCGGTGGAGGCGGCAAGGCTCGCGGCGTCGCGCAGCATGGAGTAGACCATGGCGTTGAGCGTGGCGCCCTCGCATTCGTGGAACGCGATGGGGTTGTCGAAGTGGAGGTAGAACTCCCGCGCCCGCACCAGGCCCCGTTCCGTGCGCCGCGCCAGGAACCAGGCCACCAGCCGCTCCGTCACGGGCCAGAGGCGGTCCACCAGCGCGCGGTCGCCCGTGCCCTCGTAGACCAGGCGCAGAAGGTTAACCCAGCAGCAGGAGCTGTCCTCGATGAAGTTGTGGATGCCCCGCTCCATGTCGCGCGGACCCAGGTTCCAGTCGGTGGGGTGCCAGGCGCGGAGGAGGTTGTCGCCCTCCTGGCTGAGCGACATTCGCGACAACTGGTTCGCGAGCAGGCGCATGTCGCTGGAGAGCGGCCGCCCGGTACCGTCATCCGCGGCGAAGGCGACCTCCGTCACCGGGTAGTCGATGTGCCCCGTGACCCACTCGCCGCCCTCGGAGCCGTCGATGTAGCCGTCCACGGCGTTGACCTCGGCGGTGCGCACGGCCATCCCCCAGAGGCGGTTGAGGAACTCGTCACTGCTGTGGAACGAGCCGACCCGCTGGAAGGGGTACCGGCGCTCCACGGCGCCCAGGCCGCACAGCGTGACGCGGCCTCGCAGCACGCGGAAGGTGACCAGGCGGCAGGTGGTCTCGTCGGTGGTGCGGTAGGTTCGGCGCCCCGGCCGGTCGGCCGCCACGTAGCGGCTGCTGCCCATGAAGGCGGCGTCGCGGCCGGAGGTGCACTGGCGCGGAAGCATCTCGACCTCGGCCTCGCCGTGTGGCTCGAAGGCGGCCTCCAGCGAGGCGCGGCACATCTTGCCCAGGTCGAGGGTGACGGCCTCGTCGGGGCCCAGCTCCAGCGGCAGGGCCGCGTCGGTGGGCCGGTCGAGCGCCTCAGTGGCGTCCTTGCGGACGATGGCCACCAGGCGTCCGCCCTCGATGCGGTCCTGCGTAAGCAGCGGAATCGCCCGTGCCCGGAAGGCGCCCCAACGGTCGCCCGGCACGGCTACGGCGTTGGGCCAGGCCGTATCATCGAAGCCCGGGGCGGTCCAGTCGCCCGCTTCGCGCCGCTCGTCCACGCGGTCGGCCAGGCCGCTGATCAGCACCTCCGGCGGTCCGAAGCGCGTGGCTGCGCTGGTGCGCCATGTGGCGTCGGTGAGGTGCCGCTCGGTGCGGCCGCCGGTGCGCGCCTCCAGCAGGCAGCCGAGGCCCGGCTGGTGTCGGATGAAGCGGTAGTTGGAGAGGCGGCCGTAGACCAGCACCGCCAGCGTGTTCGGGCCGGCGGCCAGGTGCGGCCCAACCTGCAGCGTGTCGACCTCTGGGCGCTTGGGGTCGAACCGGTTGGGCCCGCCCGCCACCATGACGCCGTTGATCCAGAGCGTGTAGCGTGCGTCGGCGAAGACCTGCAGCGTCGCGGTGTCGGGCTTGCCCTGGAGGTGGACCACCTTGCGGAAGGCGACGGCGGTGGGCGTGGCGGTGTCGGCCGCGTCCCAGATCATGGCTTGCTGAAGGGCTGCGAACATGCCGCTACTCCTCGTCTCCCGGCTTGCGGCGCTCCAGGAAGCGCTGCCAGGCATCCATGCGGACCCAGAGCTGGGCGAAGACGCCGGGCCGCACCTTGTAGAAGCCGGTCATCAGGTGGTCCTTCAGCTTCTCGGTGAGGGCCTCGTCGTGGTCGCTGTGCGAGATCACCACCGGCGCGTCGGGGTTCGCAGGCACGGCGGCATAGTAGCCGACGCTGGCGGCGCCGCGCAGGTACCAGGGCAGGGGCCAGTAGTAGTTATCGGTCCAGATCACCTTCACGACCATGGCCCGGCCCGCGGCGTTGGCGTCGGCGATCTTCAGCACGCGACGCTGAAGGCGCAGGATGTCGCCCTCGGTATGTGCATAGACGTAGGGTGAGCGGGGATCGGCCGCCAGCGCGGTGGTCGCTTGCACAGCCTGAGCCGTCAGGTTCGCTCCGGCCGCGAGCAGCAGCAGGAGCGGAGCCACGCGGGCGCCGCCGGGCAGTCGGTCCCAGAGGGCCGCGAAGGCCGCGCCGGCGGGCACGCAGAGCAGAGCCACCAACGAGATGACGCACCAGGGCGTCTTGTAGGGGATCACGGAGTAGGCCGCCAGCATGAGCAGCGCCTGCAGGCCCGTCAGCCGCGTCAGCGAGGCCCGGTCTGCGGCCTGCGGAGTGGCGGGACGCGCGAGGAAGGCCCAGAGCAGGCCCAGCAGCGCCGTCCCCGCGATGGCCGCCTCGCTGAAGGCCGGTCCCCCCGGCTTGCGCGTCCAGAAGAGGAGGCCGATGTAGGTCCACCAGGGATGGATGTGCTCCGTGGCGCCTCCCGCGCGCTGCAGCCACGGGAGGTAGGTGCGGACGATGTCGACCGCCGCCTGCGGGTTGCGGAAGCCGCAGCTCAGGAGCCCCACAGCTGTGAGGAGCCCCAGCAGTAGCGCGGCGAGCCAGAGCCGCCACGACGCCGCGGGCCAGGGCGACGGAGGGCCGTCGCGCCGGACGCGCCGATAGCCGGCTTCCAGCGCCGGCGCGGCGAAGGCGGCGACCACCGCCACCACGGCGGTCTCCTTGGAGGCCTGCATGAGCCCCGCGCAGACCGCCGCGGCCATGAGCCAGCCCGATCTGCGCGTCCGAAGCCAGCGCCAGCCGCATCCCACGGCAGCCACGGTAAAGAGCGCCAGGAAGGTCTCCTGGATGTAGTACCGGCTGTAGTAGACCATCGAGGGGGAGGCCGCCGCCAGCAGCGCCGCCGCCACGATGCCCGGACGCCCAAGGCCCGGCGCGAAGAGCGCGTAGAGCAGCACCAGCAGCGCCCCCGCCAACGCAACGGGGAGCCGGAAGTCGCGCTCCTGAGTGGCCGCGAAGTCGGCTCGGTGCGCGGCCAAGACCGACGGGAGCGTGGCGTAGTAGAGGGTCGGGCCGTGGAACTCGTTTGGGTCGTAGGTGTAGCGGCCTGTGGTCCACAGCTCGGCGAACTTTGCGGTATGGACCGACTCGTCGGCATGCATGGGCCGCACACCCAGGTTAGGGAGCCGCAACGCCAACGCCAACCCCAGCGCAAGGGCGAGGACCGCCGCCAGTCCAACCGCCGCCAGAGCTCTACTTGCCAAGCGCACTCCCCCTTTTTTCGGTGACACCCTCGGGAGTCTACCCATGCGGTGCGCCGTAAGGGTATGTTAGGGTTCGGTCATCATTGGGGCGACGCTGCCCGCCAAGGAGAGCCGCATGAACCTGCCCGATGCCGTGGGCCACCTCGGGGCCGCCCTCCCGCTCCTCTGCGCGACGCTGGCGCTGGCCTGTTGCGCCGCCGCGGCGCCCTCGCCCGAACCGCTCACGCTTCCTCTCTGGCCCCAAAGCGCTCCCGGCGCACAGGGCAGCGCGGAGGCTGATCGACCCGAGATCACCGTGCATCCGGCTCCCAAGGGAAAGGCGACCGGCGCCGCAGTCATCGTCTGCCCCGGCGGCGGCTACCACGCGTTGATGATGAGCTATGAGGGCCACGACATCGCGGCCTGGCTCAACGCCCATGGCGTGGCCGGCATCGTGCTGAAGTACCGCATCCAGCCTTACCCGGCGCCGGTCTCCATCGCTGACGGCCGCCGCGCCGTTCGGTTGGTCCGCTTCCATGCAAAGGAATGGGGCCTCGACCCCAAGCGGATCGGCATGATGGGCTTCTCCGCCGGAGGGCATCTGGCCTCCAACGTCGGCACCAGCTTCGACAAGGGCGATGCTCGCGCGGCCGACCCGGTTGAGCGATTCAGTTGTCGGCCCGACTTCCTCGCGCTGGTCTACCCGGCAACGGACTATGCGGGGATGCCCCGCACGGAGGGCAACGTGACCGCGCAGACGCCGCCCTCCTTCCTGACGCACTCGGCTCAGGACCAGACCGTTCCGGTGGAGCAGAGCCGCCGCTTCTATGCCGCGCTGCTGCGGCACAAGGTGCCGGCCGAGTACCTGGAGCTGCCCACGGGCGCCCACGGGCTCGGCTGCGGCAAGGGGCCGGAGTGGGAGGCATGGCAGAGGGCCTGTATCAAGTGGCTGGCCGGCCGGAAGGTAGCCGATACGAGCAAGTAGGCCGCCGGTACGCACTGGAGCGTTGATCGTGGACCAGACCAAACCGATGTACGAGCCGCTGGTGATGGACCCGGAGATGCGGGCGCAGGTGCTTGAGATCGCGCAGGTATACGCGACCAGCCGCCGCCTGATCGCCGCGGTAGATGCTCTGCTGGAGGATAGGCCCGACCACGCCTATGGTCCGCTGATCCATATCCTGCGCGGGCCCAAGGTGCGGCCCATGTGGGACCTCCGCCTGGCGGCCATGTGCCTGCCCTACGCCGTCGGAACGCGGGAGCAGGCCCAGGAGGCCGGCCGCGCCCTGGTGGACGCCACTTGGCGGCGCCTCCGCAGGCCCACGGTCGTCGTTCCGCCTGCCGTCTATGCCGCAACGCTGCTGGGCCTCTTCATCCGCTTCCTCTTCAAGATGGGACGTGAGATGAAGGTGGCCGAGCTGCCTTTCTACGTCGCCATCGCGGCGTTTCCGCTGGCGTGGTATGTGATCGCCTGGCTACTCCCCGTCAACAGGAAAGAGCTTAAGCTGGCATGCCTGGGCGCGCTGACCGACCTTGAGGCGCCCGAGGGGCTGGCCATCGCCGTGCAGAGCCTGGGCCGGAGTTCGTCGCGCAGGTCTCGCAAGGCGGCCCACGCCCTGGTGCGGGCGGTTGCCGCCGGCGCGAGGCCCGAGGACTACGAACGCGTCGGCCCGCACGTCATGGCGCACGTTGCCAGCCGGGCGGCCGATAAGCGCGACTGGGACCTGGTGCAGGTGGTGCAGGCCATGGGGCGCGGCGAGTCGATCCCCGCGATGGAGCGGCTGCTGGGGAAGACGGAGCCGGGACGACGACGGCAGAAGGCCCAGGCCGCGCTGGATGCGGCAACCGCGAGGGCCAATGCGGCGGGGTCAGCGCACGGGGAGCAGGTCGAGCAGCCTCCCGCCTCGTAGAAGCAGCACGGCGCGGGCCAGGCCGTTCGCGGAGAACTCCGTGACGATGGACGGCCGCGTCAGGTCCGCGCCGGCCAACTCCTCGCCGTCGGCGCCGGACAGCACCAGGCGGTCGCCCCTGAGCGCGCCGCGAGCGGTCACCCGCAACCGTTCGCCGTGCCGGATCGCCGAGAGCATCCGAGGCAGCCGCGCCAGGCAGGCCAAGCCGTCGCGGGTCAGTGCTGCCCGGATCGCGCCGGAGCTGTCCACGGCGGCCTCGTCCTGGCCGAGCAGGTCCACCACGTGCTCGCCGGGCCCCGGCTTCAGCCGGAGCACAGGCCCGGCGAAGGTATGCCCCGTGGCGTTGTAGACGTGGTAGAGCGTCTTGGCGCCCGCCGTGAACCGGTTCACATAGACGCCGCGGCTCGGCGCCGGGATCAGCGCCCGGCAGTCGCGCGAGTTCAGCGCGTCCTCGTTGCGGCGGAGCAGCAGGACCTGTCGCCGGTCCCACGCTGTAGCAAACGAGGCCACGCCGTTCCAGAGCTTCTTCGCCATGGAGGCGGGGCGGCCCGTGTAGTCCAACTCGTAGGCCTTGCACTCGGGGAAGTAGAACCGCTGCAGGTTGCACTCCAGCCGGCGCAGGGGCGTCGACTGCACCGTCAGGTCGTAGGTGATGCAGCCGTCGATGCTCCGCATCAGGTAGTCGTAGCCGGGGTGCTCGGTAGTCAGGACGAGGCCCGACCGGATGCGGTCCATGCGGCGGCGAACCTCGGCGGTCGTCTCGGCTACGGCCTTGTTCCACTGCGAGACGCCCGGTTCGGCCCAGGTGTGCCGGTGCGCCGGACTGAAGCAGGCCCAGCCCATGTGCCCGTACTCGTCCAGCCTGATGCCGTCGGCGCCGGTCTCGCGGAGCACCCGCTCCATGGTGTCTGCCACCCAGCGGCGCACCTCGGGCAGGTAGTGGCAGGGGTTCAGCACATCGTAGACATGGGTCACCTTACCGTCGACGCCCACCACGCCCCACCGGTCGCCCAGCCGCCGACCCAGGGGGCAGGACCCGTCGAAGCGGAACGGGTCGGTGTAGAGGGTCACCAGGGCGCCGGCCCGCTGCCATCGGCTCACCGCCTGCCGGAATGCCGGAAGGCCGCCGAAGCGGTCGTTGTAGGCTGCATAGTCTCCGGGCTGGTTGTTCCACATGCGGGCGCCGGTCACGGGGTCCTGCACGATGTAGGGCTCGCAGGCGCGAACCTGCTCGGGCGTCAGCTTCGAGGCCAGGTTGTCGATGGGTGCGCCGAACGGCCCGGTCGGCGACCAGTCCCACCAGGACATCAGCTCCAGGCAGTCGGTCATGCTCCGGCCCACGCCGGGGAGCGGCGGATCGACAAGGTCGTTGCGGTAGCCGCCGTCCTTGAAGAGCAGGTCGGTGGACCAGCCTCGGGGCGTCATGGTCTGGACCGAGCGCAGCCGCGAGGCCATGGGCCGGAAGCGCCAGACCCGGTGCGCCCAGGCGGCATAGGCCTCCATGGCCTCGTGCCAGTCGCCGGCGTGCGCGGCAAGCACCGCCGCTGAAATGGGGAACTCGCTGCCCGGCGCGCGGGTCCGTTGCGCGTACTCCACGGCCATGCCGATGCCCGGCGTGGCGGAGAGCGGGTTGGAGCCCTTGAACGCGTCGCGGGTGAGGGTTGCCACTCGATCGCAAGTCACCTCTGGCCGGCCGGGAACGGCCTTCCGCAGGGCCAGCGTCTTGTGCATGCCCTGCGTGTCATCGACGCGCAGGTAGAGGCCGCCGCCGCGTGCGGGACTGTGGAGGTCCATGACCTGGTAGAGGGCCTGGTGGTCGCCGTAGACCGCACGGATCAGCGCGGGCGTGCCGCCCATGATGCCCCCGCCCAGCGGGTAGAAGTAGCGGTCATCGCGCGCGTTGGGCGACGCGGCCAGCCCCTCCAGGTGCGGGAAGACGACCGAGGCGGACACGGACGCCCGGCCCGCCGGCCGCAGCCGCAGGCCCAATCGCAGGCCCTCGGCCTCCATGCGCAACGCAAGCGTGGCCCGCAACGGCGGCTCGGTGAGCGCCAATTCGGCCCGGACTCCTGCGCCGTATGGGCTAATCGAAAGCAAGCGAAAGTCGCGGCTCCCGGAGTACCGTCGCCCGGCGACCGCTACGGTGAAGAGTGGCGGCGCCCCTGCGCGGAGCATCTCGCAGCCGGTGATCCGGTTGCGCAGCGAGACGAGGCGCAGCCGACCGCCGGTCGCATGGAACCGCGCCTCGAGGTCCGTCCCGCGGAGCGTGGCGCCCGAGCGTCTCACGTCGGCCGACGGAGCCATTGGTGCGGGCCTGGCATACGGAGCAGCGATGGGCGGGACCAGGTCGATGGGAGGCGCCGGCGGGCGCAGGGCGCGACAAGCGCGCAATGCTACCGAGCGTATGCCCGATGATCCCATCCCGCGCAACAGCACGCCGCCCGGGCGTAGCGTCCTGCCCGCCGGCAGCGACAGCCGTCCGCTGCGCGAGGGCTCGCCGGTAGGGTCGCCCTGGCCGTCCAGCCATAGCATCTCGACGCTCTCAGAGCCGTCGAGTAAGACCTCCAGCGGTTCACGCATGTCCAGCGCCGCCGGGTCCCACTCCAGCCGCACGGAACCGTCGGCGGGGACGCCCACCGTCGGTCCCGCGTAGGCGATGATACCGGCAGAATCCTCCAGCGCGGGCGTCGCCAAGGGCCGCCATATGGCAGCCACGGTCGTGCTGTCGGTCACCAGGTACGCCCGCACCATGTACTCGCCCGAGCCGCCGGGCACGGTGAGCGCGTCGGTGCGCCAGGTGGCGCCGTCGAAGGCCACGGCGCTGTTGCCGCGGTGGGCCGTCAGGTCGATGCAGAGGTATAGGTAGTCGTCGTACGCGCCGGCGCCCGGCGCCTTGCGGATAAGTATCTCATTGGGGCCGCGGCGCAACTCAGAGGGTGGGATGTCGTGGTCGAACCACTCCGGCGCCTGCGGGGCCCCTTCAGCGAAGGGTGTGGGGCCTCCGCCGGTGGGATACGTGTGGACATGCCCGTTGACGACGAGTTGGTAGGCCTCGTCCAAGCCGTCGGACGCGCCTCCGGCGACGCGGGAGTAGTCGCGCACCATGAACAGGGCCGAGATGCGGACCGCCCGGACGCGAGCCCAGAGCGCCTCGGGCACGGCGGAGAGGTCCAGCGTCTTGCGGGCCGTGTAGGCGGACTCGACCTGGTGCGTGATGTCTTTGCTGCAGTCGGCCGCCCAGTTGCCGTTGTCGTCGCGCACCACGGTGACGCCGCGGCCCACGGACTCGACGAGCGACGGCCCCGCCTGCGCTCCCGATGGGCTCCACGCGGCGCAGGCCAGGGCGACGGCACATATCAGGAGCCGCCGGGCAGCCATGGCGCTACTCTCCCAGTCGGATGAGCGCCTTTACGTGCTTGCGCTCCTCCAGGTCGGCGAACGCATGAGCGATGTCGGCCAGCGCGTACGGGTGCGCCAGGTTCAGCCAGACCGAGGCGTCCAGGTCGCCGGACCGCATCAGGTCGATGACACGGTGGTGCGTCTCTGCCTCTTCGTAGCCGCCCTGGTAGAAGGTGAACGTGCCCCGCGCGCGCGTCGGATTGAGCAGGCACTTACCGAAGTCATCGACGCCGTAGATGGTGACCATCCCCCCGTCGGCGACGTGCGGCAGGTAGGCGTTCGCCACGCCGGACTTCCCCACGGCGTCGATGACGAAGTCGAACCCGCCGGGCCGGGCCTGGCGGAGCCGGTCGTGCGTATCCGGCGCGGAATAGGCTAGCGCCAGATCGGCTCCGGTTGCCCGGCAGGTTATCACCCGACCGGCGCTGCCCACCATGGCCACGGTCTCCGCGCCCATGTGCCGGGCATGCGCCGCGAAGGCCAGGCCGTTGCCCCCGGATCCGATGACCAGCGCCGACGCTCCGTGGCCCAGGCCCATGCGGGTGATGGTGCTCAACGTCTCGCGCCACGTGACCACCATGGTTGCCGACGCTGGATCGATGTCCGGCGGGATCACCTGGTTGATGGAGTGGCCGCGCCACTGGGCCTCGGGGAGGCCGTCGTCGCGCATGGCCATCCAGTCACGGGCGATGCCCAGTTCGCTGAAGCCGCCCCAGTTCACGTCGAAGGAGCCGTCGACCGGCGCGGGCAGGCCCACGCGGGAGACCAGGTCGCCGACACGCAGGTGGCGCACCTTGGCGCCCACCTGGCCCACGCGTCCCACGCTCTCGTGCCCGATCACGGTCGGGTAGCGAACGGGCCACGGGAAGCGGCCATGGATCAGGTGGCCGTCGGTTCCCGTGCAGGTGGCGCCCCAGAGCATCTCGCAGAGCGCATCGTAGGGGCCGAGCGTGGGCGCCGGCGTCTCGCGCACGTCAATCAGGCCCGGCTCCATGACAAAGGCTGCCTTCACGCTTCCCCTCCTGCGCATGAGCGGGACCATGGCCCCGGCGGTTCTCCCGTTCCCTACAGGATAGCCGACCTGTGCGGCCTATGCGAGGGGCGGCGGCCGACGCTGCACGGGAAGGTAGAATGCGGACGCATGCCCCGGCCACTCACTACCTGTTGTTCCGGGCTCACCCATGCTGCTGCAACGTGGGTTGTGCAGGCCCGTTGTCGGCGGAGGAGCCATTGAAGCCCGAACGCTACCATGCCTGCTCGCTCTGGGCGCGTATCTCGTTGCCGTCGCGCTCCGGGTCCGACCATGAGCAGATTCCTACCTGCCCGGACGGTCTGCACGCGGTAGCCGACATCGCCACCGACCGATGGCGAGTGGTCGTCCGTGGCTCCGGGCTCTCCACCGCCCGTTGCGAACGGACCGGAGTGCAGGTGATCGTGGCGGGACGCCACCGAAACCGCCATGCCGGTGACCTGGCCGCCTGGCTACTGGCCTCCTACCAGGCCGACGCCCGGGGCTTCGCGAGCGACCTCAATGGTTCGTTCCTCGCGCTGATCCTCGATCCGGGCCTGCCGCATCTCCTCGCCGTGACCGATCCCCTCGGATCGCGCCGCCTCTTCCACCGGCTGGTCGGCGGCGCGACGATCCTCGGCACATCGCTGCGTTTCATGGAGACTACGACGGCGCCACTCGACGAGGCGGCGATCGGCTCCTATCTGGCCACCGGCTCGTTCATGGCCGGCCGGACGCCCCATATCGGCATCACGGCCATGCCGCGGGCGTCGGTGTTCGAGGTCTCGCCGGCGGGTCTCTCGGCTCGGGAGTACTGGCGGTTCCCACCGACTGGGCCGCAGATCACGGAGCCGGCCGAGGCAGAGGAGCGGATCGAGCAGATCGTCGTGCGGTCGGTGTCGGACGCGCTTGCCGGCGGCCTGCGTCCCGCCGTATCGCTGAGCGGCGGCCTGGACAGCACCTGCCTGCTCGGCGTCCTGCGGAACCGCCTCGGGGTCGGCCCGGACCTGTTCACCTACTGCCACGGCGAACCCGCAGAGGACGATGATGCCGCCGCTTCCACACGAACGGCGCGGACGATCGGCCTCCCGCACCGGACGGTGGCGGCCTACGACGGAAACCTGATCCAGCATATCGAGCGGAACGCCGCGTGGGGCGAGGGGTGGGCTTGCCACTGCTCCGAGATAGATGCCTGGTGGACGCTTGCGGCGGAGTGGGCGGAGCAACCCGCGCACATTGTCTTCACCGGCGATCAGTCCTTCATAAACTGGTGGCGACCCCTGAACCGGCGCGAGGACCTGCTGCTGGACGCCTCGCTGGCCGATTTCGGCGCGCTGCATTGGGCCGCGGGCTTGTTCGGGGGCGACCTGCACCGAAGGCTTCGCGGTGGCTGTGCGGCCATCTTCTCCGAACTGCTGGCCGGGCTCGACGGCTTCGACACGCTGATGGAAGCGGGCGAATACCTCTACCTCGACCAACGGATGCCCAACACCTACATGGCGTGGCGAGACCGGTTCGTACGACGGGCCGCGGAGAGCTGCGCGCCGCTCGTGGATCGGGAGCTCTACGAGGTCACCTCACGGCTGGCGCCCGAGCTGAAGATGGGTCGGCGGGTGTTTGCCTCCGTTGCCGCGCGGTTCTGGCCGGAAGGGATGCCTGAGAGGGCGGCGGGCGGCGCCTATGCGCCCGACTGGCACACCGAAGTCGTGCAGAACGCCGAGGGCCTGACCGCGTGGGTCTCGGCGACGCCCAGCCGGCTCGACGAGGTGATCCCGCGGCGCGTCGCCCTGGGGCTCGTGCGCTACATCCAATCGAACGGCAAGCCCAGGACCGACGCCGAAGGGTGGATACCGCGCATCGCCAGGGGCTCGCATGAGTGGGGCACGCGCCTCCGCGGACTGGGCCCATTCCACAGGCAGTTGGTCTACCCGCACACGCTCCTGCTCCGCCTACTGACGCTCCGTGCCGCGCTCCGAGCAGACTAGGCGGGCTCCCCTGCCAGATGACGCTGTGCGGCCGCTACGATCCGCGCGATCTCGCGTTCCACATCGTCGGGCAGCGGAACCGGCACGTGGGCCGCCAGCACCTCTTCCCGGCGCATGCGGCACCGCTGCTCCAGCGTGGTGGCGCCGAACAGCAACCACTGGTCGTAGAAGTAGCGATCCAGCAGGTCAGGGAACCAGAGCTCCTTGCGGAAGCGACGAGCGGTGTGAATCTGGTCCAGGAAGCGGCCGCCGGGGCCGACCTCCTCGATCACCTCGAGGCCGAACGCCGCGTCGCTGAAGTCGATCTCGCGCAGCGTGCTCTCCACGTAGCGGACGATCTCGGCCTGCAGCACCAGCATGTCCAGCGATGCGGCCTGGTCTACGCCGCTGATGCCGAGGTGCCCGAAGATATCCGCCCCGGCGGCGGCGCCCATGGCCAGCGTCACGCCCGCCTCAAGTCCCGCCTGTGCGTCGGCGACCTTCGAGTCGGTGAGGCCCACATTGATGTAGACGGGCAGGCCCCAACCCTTGCCGATCTGCGTCAGCGCCACTCCGAAGAGGGCCTGCTCGGGCCCGCTGAAGATGAGCTGCGTCGTCCGCATGTCGAACGCGTGGCAGATGCCGCCGTAGACCACGGGGACGCCCGGCGAGATGAGCTGGACCACGCAGATGCCGGCCAGGATCTCGGCGTTCTCCTGCGCCAGCGTCCCGGCCACGGTGCCCGGCGCCGAGAGGCCCATCTGAGCCATGGGGCCGACGGGCACCGGGAGGCCCAGCTTGCCGGTCTCGAAGAGCAGGTCCACGCCGTTGTGCGGGAAGCGGAGCGGGCTGATGGGCTCAAGGAAGGGGTAGGCCAGGGGCCTGGCTCGGGCCTCCTCCTCGGAGCCGCGCACGGCCACCATGATCTCGTTGACATAGCGCGCCGACGCCCGGTCGTGGTACCAGAACGTGATCGGCTTTGCCGTGTTTCGGAGCAGCTCGGCCACCACGGCCACGCAACGGGCGGCAGGCGGCAACTCCTGCGGGTCGGCCATGGCGCCCACGACGTTGATCGGCGCCAGCGCATCGCCCAGCCGGGCTGCCGCCGTCACATCCTCCAGGCGGCAATAGCGGCGCGGCGTGCCCAGTTCGTCCACCCAGAGCGCCTCGCCGGCGATGGAGTTGTAGTTGCGGCATCCCTGGCCGAAGCGAGCCGTGCGGCTCTCGTCGCGACCGGTGAGGGTGAACTCCTTGCCCGCCTGCGCGACGCATCGGTGCACCAGGTCGGCGGGGATGCGCACGCGCTGGGCCTCGTGGTCCACCGTCGCGCCGGCCTCCTCGAACAGGCGAAGCGCCTCGGCATGGGGCAGGTGGACGCCCACGCGCTGGAGGATTGTCAGCGAGGCCTCGTTGACCCTGACGATCTGGGCATCGGTGAGGACGGATGTGATCACGCGGGAGCCTCCGGGCGGCACGCATCGGGAAGCGCCGCGCGTCTCATGCCTGCGCCGGCCATGCCGCTGTCGAGCACCTCGTCCGGCTCATCGTCGTAGCCCGCGGCGCGCGCCTGCAGCGCAGGCCCATCGACGGTCATCGGTTGCGCAGTCACCATGCGTCGGTACCCCTCGTGCGGCACACGCCGCACAATGTGCAGACCGGCGGCGTCAGGAGTGCATTGTGCCACAAACAGCGGGACGGAGGGGCCGGCTCGCGCCATGGATCAGCCATACCCAGCCACGGGGCCATGGGCGCCGCGAGCCTGGGGCTCAGCCGCTGAGGCGGTGCAGGACCACACCGACCACTTCCGAGTAGCGATCAAAGTCGACATCGGTAGTAAAGACGGCGAGGTTGCGCCGCAGGGCGGCGGCGCAGATCAGGAAGTCCGTACCTGAGCCCTGTATGCCTTCCGAGCGGCACCGATTCGAGCACCGCGCCGCTTCGACGTAGTCGTCTGTGTCCAGCGGAGTGTCGGGGAAGGCGGCCAAGTGCGCGCGCAGACGCTCAAACTGGTGCTGGTCGCGGATGCCCGACAGGATCTCCTGCCTGATGGGCCCGATGACATGCACCCGCCGCTCCCGGATCAACTCCCTCAGAGCCGCCACCTCCGGCGCCTGCTCATTGTCGCCGCGTCGCAGGGCGAGTGACCAAACGCAGGTGTCGACGATCACACTCATTTGCGACTGCGCTCAGCCTTGTAGTCGTACTCGGGGTCGAGATCGACCTGGCCGAAGAGATCGGTGATCCGATCCTGTTGTAGCGACACAACGTAGGACCGCAGGGCCTGGTTGACGGTCTCCCGCTTCGTCCGGTGCTTCCCCAGGCTCATCGCCTGCAGGATGAGGTTGTCGTCCAGCATGAGGTTCGTGGCCACGGCTCGCCTCCATACCACACATGCTACCGCAAATCAATGTGTGCAAGACCACGTACTGCAGCTCGGAGCGGCTACCGGGCCGTCCGTCTCACCTCGCCACCTTCGTCAGCCACGCCTCGCTGCAGAGCGTGCCCCAGCCGCCGCTGTTGCGCCACTGCTCCACGCTTACGCGGTCGCCGGCGGCCACGTCGTCGGCCTTGCGGAAGCTGATGGTCAGCGCGCCGTCGGCGGTGGCCTCGGCAGGGATGTCGAAGGTGAAGAAGTCGCTCATCTTCTCGGGCAGCTCGAGGTCGACCGCCAGGGGTAGGCCGTCGGCATAGATGCTCTGGGACCTCTGGTTCATGCGCTGGGCGTAGCGCGGCTGGAACCAGGGACGCACGAGCGTGACGCGCATCCGGTAGCGCGCGGCCGGGTCAAGCCCCTCGTAACGCAACTCCAGGCCCCTGGCCTCGTCCTGGGTGCCGCACATCGTCCGCTGGCTCAGGCGGTTGCCCTCGGAGAGCATCTCGGCCACATAGGGCTGGCCGTGGTCGTAGGGGGCGCCGTTCACGAGGTGCGGGGTGCTCTCGTAGCTGCCCAGGTTGTCGTAGAAGCCGCCGGGGCCGGCGTCCTCGTAGTCGGCGATCTGGGCCAGCAGCTCACGCTTGGCCTCGCCCAGGGCGCTGAGGGCGCGCTCCAGCTGCCGCTTCAGCCAGCCCAGGCCCACGAAGTCGTGGTCCAGCGACCGGAGCCCCTCGGATCGCACGCCGTAGAGGGCATTGCTCTCCTCTCCCAGCCGCAGGGCCTCCAGGCGGAGGGCGACCATGGCGGCGGTCTCACGCCGGGCGGCCAGACGCGACAGGCAGGCGCGGATGGCCTTGTCCGGATCGCCGCCATGAAGCGCCTGGGCGCAGGTCCGCTCGATGCCGGCCTGCAGCGCCATCTGCTGGGCCACGGCGAGCTGGGTGCGGCGGTCGATGGCAGCCTTCTGGGCGTACTCGCGCCAGAGCCAGCTCCTCGCACGGAGGAAGCCCGGCATGGCCCGCCCGGCGGCCTGGACCGCCGACCGGTAGCGCAGCAGCGACGCCTTGCGCGGCAGCGGCGTGGCCGAGTCCCACTGCAGGTACTCCTCCAGCGCGAAGAGGGCCCGGGCCATATGGGGCGCGGCCTCGGGACCGAACCAGGCGCGCGCGTACTCATCCACCACTTGCTCCACCGTGGCCTGTGGGTTCCAGAGGAGCCTCTGCCAGATCCACTGGTTCGCGTGGTCGTGCGTGCCGCTGGAGTGGGTGCAGTCACCGATCGAGTAGCGCATCGTCTCCCCGAAGGCCCTGTGGACCCAGCGCGGCCAGGCGAAGAAGGTGAGGCGGTCGTAGACCTGCGTCAGGTAGGGGTCGGGCATTCGCTCGTAGACGCCGTGGCCCCAGTGCGGCGGCTGGTTGCCCTCCTTGTCGGGCCGGGGGTAGGCCTGCGCGTAGCCGTTCTGCGAGTAGCGCCAGTGGGTCAGCTCGGTGTAGAGGGCCAGGTCCTGCTGGGGAGGCAGCTCGTGCAGGATCTCCTGCAGGTAGCGCCCCGGCGGCGCGAAGCCGGGGTAGCGGAAGAGGTCCATCCGGTGGTTCTGGCGGTGGCCCGGCTGCCACGACATGGCGTCGGAGCCGGGACCGCAGACGAAGGCGCGGAGCCAGTCGCCGGGGTTCTCCCTCAGGTAGCGGAAGATGGCCAGGTCGTCCTCGTTGCTGAACTTCTGGTTCGTCACCATCACCTGGGCGTCGGGGTGGTAGCGGTGGACGATGGCGGCGAAGTCGCGGCAGAGCCGGATGAAGGCGAGGCCGTAGGGCTTGCAGCGGTCGCACTCGCATCCGCCGCCGTCGCCTCCGGCGAAGCTGACATAGTCGAAGTGCGGCGCCTTGCGGAAGGTCGCCTCCATGGCCCGGAGCATGGCTTCGCGCGCCTCGGGGACGGACGGGCAGAGGTAGCCCTCGCGGCCGATGGACTCGGCTGCGCGCCACTCCGGCGGCCCGGAGCCGGCGTTGGCCGAGAGGTGGACGATGGTCTTGAGGCCGAGCCCCTTGATGGTCCGATAGGTGGGGTCGTCCTCGGCGCTGGTTATGGGCACCTGCAGCGTGTTGGCGCCGGCCAGCGCGAAGTCGGCGATCTTGTGCTCTGTCTCGGCTTGCGTCCACGGGCGCACGCCGGCCTTCTGCAGGGCCACGCCGCTCTGGCCGAACTGCGTGCCGCGCAGCTCGAACGCGGGCGCCGTGCGGAGGCTCAGGTGCACCGGGAAGCGGACGCCCGTGGCAGTGAAGTGCGCCCGCCGCAGGATCTCGCCGGCGGCGTAGACCGCGCCCCGCTCGTCCGCCGCGGCGGCCAGCAGGCCCGGTCCGCCGCCCACCTGCGCTGTCCGCAGCAGGAAGCCCTCGGGGCCGGGCGCCAGGCCGGTGAGGGGGGCGAGACCCATCTCGGCCATGAGGCGCCGCACACCGCTGTGGTTGGCCGGGATGCCCAGGAGGATGGTGAGCTCTCCGGGCGCTGGCGCAGGCGCGTCGGCCTCGGCGGCCACGCATACCGGCAGGCCCGCAGGCTCCGCCAGCCGCTGGGCCAGCAGCGCGGCGGCGTTGCGCTCGACCACGCAAGCGGCGGAGCCGGTGAGGATGCGCACCGCGCGGAACTCAACGCCCTGGCCGCCCGACGCATTCAGCGCCGCCAACACCCCCGCCGCCCACAGCGCACCCAGAGCCATGCCGTCGCCCTCCCCATCGCCCACTGTCATCGGGCCTTCATCAGGTCCACCCATTCGCGCTTCCACGTGCCGTCCATGCGGCGCAGGCCGCTCGCCGAGGCGGGCGTGTCCTGGTAGGCCCAGATCCACCAGCCCGCCATGCCGTGTTCGCGCACCTTGCCCAGGTGCCACTTCAGCGCGTCGGCTCCGGTGCGTCCGCCGGGGCGTAGGATCGTGCCGGTCAGCTCGTTCTCGTGCCCGCCGGCCTTCAGGTCCGTGCTGATGAGCCGCCGGGCGCTCCCCTTGCCCAGGATGCGAACGATCTCGCGGAGGTAGTGGAAGCCGTCCGGCGCCGGGTCACAGTAGGGGTAGCTGCTCATGACCCAGAGGTCAGGCGGGAGCTTCAGATCGTCCACCAGCCAGCGCTTCAGGTTCGTGAAGCCGCCCAGCCGTTCGGCGGGTGTCCGCTTCTCCCAGTAGCCGCCCTCGGCGAGGATTGGCAGGAGGATCGGCGCGGCCTTGGGCCTCCTGCCGGCGGCGCGGAAGGCGGGCCAGACGCGCTTGACGAACCGTTCGGTCCACTCCAGGATGGCCGGGCGGCCCTCGTCGCTCCACAGCACGGGCTCGGCGGCGCCCCAGTGGTAGTTGCCCATCATGCACCAGAAGGCAATGGCCTCGGGGTGACGGGCGCGCGCCTCCACGGCGGTGATTACCTGCGCGTACCATTCGGCGGCCTCGTCCCAAGGCGTTTCGTCGGCGGTGGGCCACCAGGGGCTGCCGGGCTTGCCGATGTGTTCCGACGAGTCGATGCTGCATGGAATCCAGCGGTTGTCCACGGCGTCCAGTTCCACGGAGAGGCCCGCGTCGTGGCAATCGTCTACAAAGAGCGCCACGTTGTCCAGGAAGCCGAGGTTGGCCCACTCCTCCAGCCGCTGCCCCACGCGGTTGCCCCGGGCGGGCGTGCGCAGCGAGTTGGGGATCATGACAAAGACATCCACCAGGTTGGCGCCTGTCTCGGTGCGTAGCTCGCGCAGAGCCTTGCGGACCGCCGTCCGCTGTCCCGCATAGTGGAGTAGCCAGGGGAAGCTGGGGTCCGCCTGGACCTGCGGGTTGAAGTGGACGCCGCGCCACCTCGACCCTCCTGGAGCCGCACGGCAGGGCGCCGCCGCGAGGACGCAGAGCAGCGCGGCCAGCGCCGCAACAGGCCTCATGTCGGCATGGCCCGCACGGCGGCCTCGGCGCGGTCACGCGGCCAGCCGAACCAGCGTTCGTAGATGCGCTGCCTCTGTGGCGCGCCGCACTGCGCCAGGCGCCGGGCCACGGTGACGGCGGCATCGTCCGGCCGTAGGCGGGCGGCCAGGGCCAGCGTGTCGGGTAGCCACTCCTCGACGAGGCCCCAGATGTAGCCGTAGGTGCCGCGGGACCGGCCGGTGATGCCCACCTTGCAGATCTGGAAGAGCGCCGAGAGCGCCTGCAGCCCCGCCTCGAACGCCGCCTTGTCCGATGCGCCTCCCAGTCCGGCCTCGCGGCGCAGGTCGCGCACGGCGAGCGTGCGGCAGCGGCACAGCGCCTCGTAGACGGCCAGAGCGGCGGAACTGATGCGCCCCTGCTCGCGCAGCGTGTGCGGGTCCACGTCGCCCTGGGCGGCGATGAGCGCCGGCAGCATCTCCATGGAGACAAAGGTAGGGCGGCCGCCCAGCAGCTTGCCGTAGTAGAGCCGCCGGGCGATGTGGAGGTCGTCCTTCCAGAACCATGTGTCCCAGATCGCGTCGGGCCGGGCCAGCTCCATCCGGTCGGCCAGGTTGGGCAGGTCCGCCGCCGGATCGGGCCGCCATAGGCAGACGCCGACCTGATCGAGGAAGGCGACGAACTCCTCCTCGGTCCGCACGGGATAGGGCTGCGTCTCGGTCCAGTGAGCCATGCAGCATGATGCGCCGCCAGAGCGGGCGTTGTCAACCGGACCCGCTCCTGCCGCTTCGAGCGGCGTCCGTGTGGGTCGGTGGAAGGCCCGCGCCCGGACCCACCTCGACCAGCGGCGGGACGGCGGCGCACATCATCGTGCCGGTGTCGCGCATGCCGGCGGCTGGGGTAGGCTGACGTATGTTCGCGACCATCGCCATCACGCTTGCCATCTTCCTGGGGGGCCTCTGGGCGCTCTTCCATCCCCGCACGCTCTGGTCTGTGCGGGGTGTACTGGGCCGCTGGTCCTTCGTCCTGACGCTCGGGCTCATCCTGCCTCTGGCTGTCGTACTGCCCGACCTCCTCGCCATGATGTCCGGCCCGGTGGCTGACGGGCTCCTCTTCCTGGCCACCCTCTTCCTGACCCCGTTCCTCTTCGGTCTCCTGCTGACGGTCGGCGCCTGCGCTGCCGGCCTGGGCGGGCTGGTTGGAGGCAAGGGCTCTACGGCGACCCGCTCCGCCTCCTCATCCGCTGGAGCGCTCTGGCCCGTACTGGCCCTGCTCGCGTCCTGCGACCTCCTCGTCTCGACGCATGGCGGAACGATGCCTCGCGAGTGGCTCTATGGCTTCGCCCCGGTCATCGTCGCGCTGGCCGGGCGCCTGCAGAGGACCGAGGCCGGCTCCCTGCTCCATCCCCTGGGCCGGATCGCCGCAGGGCTTGGGCGACGCCTCGTGTTCACCCGGAAGCGTGACGGCCGGCCTCGGCGCACCGACTTGCGCGGCGCGGCCCTGGGTGGCCTCGTCGGCGCAATCTGCTGCTGGCTGGGAGCCCTGGGCATGTTCGCGCCGCTGCAGCGGATCGCCACGGCCGCAGGCGCAGCTGCCGGCCCCATGGTCCAGGTGGCCTCGGAACGCCCGCAGCATAGCGCGCGCGGACGCATCCTCCTTATGCACGCCGATGCGCAGGTGCTGAAGCACGCCTTCGCCGGCGGCTCGGTCAGCGCGACCCAGGCGGACATGGTGGCCGAGCTCACGCGGCTGGGCGTGGCCGCGATCGTCCTGCCGCTACCCGATGTGGCGCCACCAGCGGAGGTGGCAGTCACCGGCCTCCTGGGCCGCGCCGACCGGCCATCCACCCTGGAGGCCGATGCCGCCGCCAACCGCCGGGATGCCCCGCGGCTGGCTTCCGCCATGCGGCGATCGGGGCGCGTGGTGCTGACGGTGCCGCCGCCGACGTTGCTAGACCCAGGGACCAACGTGGGGATCACCCTCGGCGACGCCCATGCGTCGCTGGCGGATAAGAAGGACGCAGCTGCGCGGCGGGCGGGGCTGGCGCTCGCCTCCGCAGCGGCGGCGGTTGGCGTGGAACGTACGCACCTCTGGTCTCCCGCCCGGCTCGACGCGCCGGCGCCCTCCTCCCTCGGCCGCCGCTATGTGCCCGTTCCGGCGCAGGTCGCCCTGGCCCTTGCGCGGGCCACCGGAGCGAATCCGCGCATCCCGCGTGAGGCCGCCCTCCCTGGCATGGCCTCGGCGGCCGGGCAGGCCGGCTTCGCGGAGATGGACTACTCCGACGTCGCCGGCCCGCAGGCCGTCCACTTCGCGCCGTCCCCTGCCGCAGGCGACTCCCCTTCGGTACGCCGGTGGCGCTCGGCAGCTGACTTCGTGCGCGGCAAGGTGGTGATCCTCGATAGCTTCCGGCCGCGGATCGTGAACACGCCGCTAGGCCCCATGTCCCTCCAGGAGGCCGTGGCCAACGAGGCCGTCGCACTGGCGTCGGGCGCCGTCTCAAAGCAGCTGCCCTGGTGGGCGGCCTGGCTACTGGTGGTCCTGCCCGCGGCGTTCGTGGGGCACCTCGGGCTGAGGCGCGGGCCTGCCGAGGCGGGATGGGCGGCAGGCGGACTGGTCGCTTCGCTGATCCTTGCCGGCCTGGCCGTGACATTGTTCAGCCGCATGGTGGCCGATCCTGTCACCCCTGTCATGGCCACCGTCGTCTCGCTACTTGTGGCAACACGCTTCTCGTTCGGCGAGGAAAGGAAGCGCCGCGACCGAAACCGCCAGCTACTCGAGCGTTTCGTCTCCGCCGAGCTGGTCGGCCAGTACATCGACGACCCCGAGCAGGCGCTGGGCCTCCGCGGGCAGCGTGGCTTCGTCGCGGTGCTCTTCGCCGATGCGCGCAACTTCTCCGGCTACGCCGAGCGCCACTCGCCCGAGGCGGTAGTCGCCACGGTGAACCGGTACATGTCGGTCATGACCGAACGGCTCCACGGCCACGGCGGCATCCTGGACAAGTTCACGGGTGACGGCCTGATGGCGCTGTTCCGCTCCACCGGCGACCCAAAGGCGGCCACGGCCGCCTGTATCCGTGCCGCGCTGGCCATGAGCGACGCGGCGGTGCAGCTGTCCCACCGCCTTCAGGAGGAGGGGCAGACGCCGCTGCAATTCGGCTTCGGCGTCCACTGCGGCGACGCCGTGGTGGGGCTGGTGGGTGACCCCGAGCGGCAGGTGAACTACACGGCGCTGGGCCTGACGGTGGTGGTGAGCGCCCGCCTGCAGGGCCTGGCCTCCGGCGGCGAGGTCGTGGTAAGCGAGGACGCCAGGATGCTGACGGCCGACCTCTTCACCTTCGCGCCGCGCGAGCCGGTGGAGGTGAAGGGCCTGACCGGCGCCATGCAGACCTACGTGGCCGCCGCCGGGAGAGGGTGACCGGCTCCCATCCTCGCCTCGCGCCGCAGCGGGCGTGAAGGCCTTTGCTCCGCATCGCCCGGCTCGGGCAGGTATCCGGCTTGCGTCGGGCGAACCTAACGACAGCAACTTGCGCCGGATTGTCCGGCCCCCCGGAGGCTCACCCCATGCAGTTCCTACGCTTCGCTGCTGCGGCGGCGGCCCTGGCCGCTGCGGCTTCGGCCACGGCAGGCACACGGCCCGCCGCCCTGCGCTGCGAGTACCTTGCCGACCCGCTCGCCATCGACCGGCCTGCGCCGCGCCTCGGCTGGCAGGTGGCCACCGACGCACCTTCCCTTCGTGGCCAGGCGCAGTCGGCCTACCGACTGCTGGTGGCCTCCTCGGCGGCGCGCCTGGCCGCCGGGCAGGGCGACCTGTGGGATACCGGTAAGGTCGACTCCGCGAGCAGCATCCAAATCCCCTACGGGGGCAAGCCCCTGTCCTCCTACGCCTCCTGCTGGTGGAAGGTGCGGATATGGGACGGCTCCGGCGCGCCCGGCGTCTGGAGCGCCCCCGCGCGCTGGTCCATGGGCATCCTGAAGCGCTCAGACTGGAAGGCCCAGTGGATCGGCTGCGACATCGACCGCAAGCGCGTCGAGAACCCGACCTACCTGCCCGCGCCGCTCTTCCGCAAGGAGTTCACCCCAGCCGGGCGCATCAAGCGCGCGGTGATCTACGTCACGGCGGCGGGCCTCTACGAACTGATGCTGAACGGCAAGCGCGTGGGCGACGAGCAGCTGCGGCCGGGCTGGACCGAGTTCCAGAAGCGGGTCTACTACCAGGCGTATGACGTGACCTCCATGGTCCGACCCGGCAAGCCCAACTGCCTGGGAGCCATGGTGGGCGACGGCTGGTACGGCCTGCACCACGGCGGACGTGGGCGATTGCGCCTGCTGGCCCAGCTCCGCATGGAGTACGCCGACGGCACCACCGGCATGGTGGGCACCGACAACAGCTGGCGCACCAGCCAGGACGGCCCCATCCGTATGGCCGACATCTACAACGGCGAGGACTACGACGCACGCATGGAGATCGCCGGATGGGCGACGCCCGGATACGATGCCTCGCGATGGGTCCCGGTGGTCGGCGGCGCGCAGGCCCCCAGCGGCCGTTGGGATGACGTGACCGACAAGCTGCGCGAGCGGGTGCAGAACGGCGCGCTGAGCATGGGCGTCAACACTGACGCCCTGGGCGACCCGATCTACGGCGTGGTGAAGCAGCTCAAGGTGACCACCCGCCGCGGAACCCGCACCCGCACCGTCACGCTGGCTGAAGGACAGCAACTGAGCCTCAGCCCCATTGAGCCAAGCGCCATCGTTAAGGCCGAGTGGGGCGCCGAGACGCTCACATCCGACGTGTCTGCGGCCACGCTGCAGTCGCACCCCGGCTCGCCCGTGCGGCAGACCGGCACGCTCAAGCCCGTCTCCATCAAGGAGCCCGCTCCGGGTGTCTATATCTACAACCTGGCACAGAACATGGTGGGCTGGGTCCGCCTCAAGGTAAAGGGCCCCGCCGGGACCAAGGTGACGCTCCGCTTCGCCGAGATGCTCAACCCCGACGGCACGCTCTACACCACCAACCTGCGCGGCGCCAAGTGCACCGACCACTACACGCTGAAGGGCGGCGGAACCGAGATCTGGGAGCCCCGCTTCACCTTCCATGGCTTCCAGTACGTCGAGGTGACCGGCTATCCCGGCAAGCCGACGCTGGACGCGATCACCGGCATTGTGCTGAACTCCGACGCGCCCATGGTGGGCTCCTTCAGCACGCCCAACGCGCGGGTCAACCGGCTCTACAAGAACATCGTCTGGGGCCAGATGGGCAACTACCTGGAGGTCCCCACCGACTGCCCGCAGCGCGACGAGCGGATGGGCTGGAGCGGCGACGCCCAGGCCTTTATCGGCACGGGCCTCTACAACATGGACGCGGCGCCCTTCTTCACCGCCTGGCTCAACACGTTCAACGATAGCCAGAGCGCCGAGGGCGCCTACCCCGACGTCTCGCCCAAGGGCTGGGGCGTCTCGCCGGCGTGGGGCGACGCGGGCATCATCTGCCCCTGGACACTCTGGCGCACCTATGGCGACACGCAGGTCATCAAGGACCACTGGCCCGGCATGAAGCGCTGGATCGACTTCCTGAAAACCCGTAGCACGGGTCTCGTTCGCCCGGCCGAGGGCTACGGCGACTGGCTGAACGTGCAGGACGAGATGCCCAAGGAGGTGATCTCCACGGGCTACTTCGCCTACGTCACCTCGCTTATGGCCGAGATGGCCGACGCCGTCGGCAAGAAGTCCGAGGCCGCCGAGTACCGGGGCCTCTTCGCGCAGATCAAGGCTGCATACAACACCGCCTTCGTCAGCGCCGAAGGCCGCATCCGCGGCGACAACCAGTCGGGCTACCTGCAGGCGCTGGCGTTCGACCTCCTGCCCACCGAGAAGCGCAAGGTGGCCGCCGACCGGCTGGTGGAGCTGATCGCCAAGCGCGATGACCACTTCTCGGTAGGCTTCCTGGGCGTCAACATCGTGCTGCCGATCCTCACCGATATGGGCCATGAAGATCTGGCGTGGAAGCTCTTCCTCACCACCAGCTACCCCTCATTCCTCTATCCGGTGACGCAGGGCGCCACGACCATCTGGGAGCGCTGGGACGGCTGGCGGCACGACAAGGGCTTCCAAAACCCGGGCATGAACTCGTTCAACCACTACGCCTACGGCTCCTGCGGGCGCTGGATGTTCAGCTACGCGGCGGGCATCGAGAGTGTGGAGCCCGGCTTCGGCAAGCTGCTGATCCGGCCGCATCCCAGCCGCGCCATCGGCTCGGTCAGCGCATCATACAACTCGCCGCGCGGGCCGGTGAAGTCAAGCTGGCGCATCAGCGGCGACAAGCTGAGCCTCAGCGTCACGCTGCCGCCCAACACCAGCGCGACGGTGCTGCTGCCCACAGTGGATACCGCCTCGATCCGCGAGGGAGGCAGAACACTCCAGGCGGCGGGCTTGAAGTCGCTGGGCCGGCAGGCGGGCTGCGTGGCCGTGTCGGTAGGATCCGGCACGTACCGGTTCACCTGCACCTACGGGAAGTAGGACCGCCGACAGGGCTCGCCAGTGACGGACGCCGCCGACAGCGGCCCTCCATGCGCGGGTCCGCGGCAGTCGTGAGAGCGCCGGCGCTCTCGGTACGGCCCGCGCCACCAAGGCGCGGGCCACTGAACCGCCGGCACGGCCGTGGCTGTGCGCAGGATACAGCTCCCCCTCCGGCGAACGTGACGGTGTTGAAGATCGTCGAGGGGAGTTGGTCCGCCATGCGTTGGGTACTCATACTGCTGACCCTGGGTTGCTTCTCCTCCGTGCCGGCTTGGGCCGCTGACGGCCCGGCCCGGCCCGGCGCCTATGCCGTGCTGGACAGCTTCGAGGACAACTCCGGCGGCTGGGGAGCGGAACTGGGGCCCGATCCCGCGGTGCGCCGCAGCCGATCCGTCGCGTTCGACGGCCGCTGGTCGCTGGAGGTGACGCTCCGTAGCCAGCGCGTCGATATGGTGCGCGCCACCTGGGGCATGGATGTTTCCAACCTCCGGTTCAGCCCGGAGACGCGCCTGCGGTTCCGCATCCTGGGCAGCAAGTCGGGCGGCCCGGCGCACGGCGGCCTCATCCTCCGGGAGAGCGGCGGCGCCACCGACGGCGGCGACTCGCAGTGGATGGCTCCCATCCCCGGCAGCGTCTACCAGGGGCGCGGCTGGAGCCTCGTGGAGCTGCCGCCCCTGCGCGAGTGGACCCAGCCCGACTGGTCCGTGGACGCCGACGGCAAGCTCGACACGGCCCGCATCGGCCGCATGGTCTTCGTCGCCCAGCACGAGAGCCGCGGCACGGCCACGCCCTTCACCTTCCACATGGACGCGCTTGAGGCGACCGATGTGGCGGCGCGCATCGGCACGCCGACCCTTGCCGGGGTGGAGACCTCGCCGGGCCCTGTCCGCCCGCCCCTGCGCGGATTCGTGGGCCGCCGCCGCGCGCACCCGGCGCAGGTCACGTTCGACAACCTCTCGGGCTGGACCGCCACCGCGTTCGGCGAGATGGCCGTGCGGTTCGTCCGCTCGCCCGAGGAGCCGCTCTTCGGTAAGCCAACGGGCAAGCTGACCTACTCATCCAGCGACGGCACGGGCCGGATCGCGCTCACCCCTCCGCGGCCCATCGCGCTGCCTGCCCGGTGGAACGCCGTGCAGGCATGGATCTTCGGCAACAACTGGGACTGGATGCCCGACCCCACCACGCCGCAAGTCGAGATCGTACTGCTGGTTCGCGACCGGACGGGCGAGACGCACCGCCTGCCCACGGGCCGCGTCAACTGGAAGTTCTGGGGCCTGCTTCACCGAACCGTTCCCCTGACCCCCGAGGCGGACCCAGGGCGCTCCTTCCAGGGCGGCGACCGCAACGGCCGGATCGACGGCCCCGCGGCGTTCGTGGGCCTCGAGATTCGGAACTGCGGCAACAAGGCCCCGCGCACGCTCTACCTCGACTCGGTCGCCTTCTACACCGAGGCGCTGCCCCGAGTCGCCTTCGCGCCGCAGCCGCCCCTGCCGTTCCCCACGCGGCGCGACACCATCGTGCCACCGCCCCTGAGCCCCGTGTGGTTGTACGTTCGCCGCATCGACCGCTCCTTCGTCTTCGCCTCCTCCAGCGCACAGGGCGAGGTCGGCTACATCTACACGCCGCGCACGGGCACGCTGGACGACCTGGAAGTGCGGTGTGGCCGGGCTCGCTTCCGGCCGGCGGCGGGTTGCGGGCCCATTTGGCTGGTAGCCGGCCAGGCGATCGAGCCCGACCGCCGCGACGTGCGCCGAACGCTCCTCTCGGCCGTCCTGGCGGGCGACACGTTGCGCACACGCTGGCGCTGGTCGCTCGGGGCCCGCTCGGTTGAGGTCGCGCTTTCGCTGCGAGCCGTGGGGCGTTCGCTGGTGCATAGCTGGTCCTGCTCGCGCCCGGAGATGGCCGGCCTGCGCCTGGGGCGCGCATCGGGGCTTGCCGCGGGCCGCTACATCCCGATCCCCTTCTACTCGCTCATGGGCGCGGGCGGCGCGGGCGCCGTGGCCGACAGCGGCGCCTTCGCCACCCACCTGCCGGACTGGTACGCCACCAACGCCTCTTGGTTCGAGGGGCGCGCCCTGCTGGAGACGCCGGCGGAGGTGGCCTACGCGGGATCGGTGACCTACCGCCCGCTCACCGACGGCACGCGCGTCCCGCTCAACGAGCGCTGCGTGCTCACCGTGTCGCCCCGGTTCGAGGAGGTGCTGCCCTGCATCCCGAACCCGCCGAGCCCCATGACCGCGCTGTTGCGTTCGCACATGTACACGCATCTGGGCGGCACCGCGCCGAACCGGTTCGAGGCCTGGCTGGCCCGTTTCCGCGAGTACAAGGCGTATGGCATCGACAACCTGATCGTCACGCAGCACGAGGACTCCTGGACCGAGGGCGCCGACGTGGGCCAGGGACCGCAGGAGTACACCATGACCGCCGATGGCCCGCCCGACGCCGGCGGCGATGCGGGCATCCGGCGCTACTACGACGCCATGCGAGCCCTGGGATACCGGGTCGGCCCGTACAACAACTACTGCGACTACTCGCCGCTGGGCCAGTCGTGGGATGAGGCCTACGTCACGCGGACGCCCGAGAACGAGTGGCAGCGCGCATGGCCGCCTACCTTCAGCATCAAGCCGAGCAAGGCGGTGGAGATGTCCGCGCTCTACGGCCCCCGGCAGGTGGCCAAGTTCGGCGTGAACGCCACCTACTGCGACGTGCATACGGCGGTGGCGCCCTGGGTCTATGTGGACTACCAGGCGGGACTGCCCGGCGCGGGCAAGCTCCGCACCACCTTCGAGGCCTATGGGCGGATCCTGGCCATGCAGCGCCGGACCTACGGCACGCCCTGCTTCTCCGAGGGAAGCCACCACGCGTTCTACGCGGGGCTCATCGACGGCAGCTACGGCCAGATGGGCCTGCCCGACCCGCCGCGGCAGCCGCTCCTGCTCGAGTTCGACCTGCTGCGGCTCCACCCGCAAGGGGCGGACCTCTCCATGCTCCCCGGCGAGGCCTGGGCTACGGGCCTCTATCACACCATGGCCACCACCATCGCGTACGGCCATGCGGGCTACTTCCCGGTGTCCGACCCCGCCTCCTCCCTGCGCTACTACCACCTGATGGGCGCCCTGCAGAGGCGGTACATCCAGGAACCCGTGGCCGAGATCGCCTACTGGGACGGCGCACGGTTCCAGCAAGTATCGGAGGCGCTCATCACGGGCGCGAATCGGCGGGGCACGGTGCGGATCCGCTACCGCAACGGGCTCACCGTCTGGGTGAACCGCTCCGAGGCCGAGACATGGGAGGTCCCCGCGGGACAAGGCATCGTGCTGACGCCCTCCTCCTGGGCGGCCACGGGTCCCGACGGCTTCCTGACCTACTGCACCGAGGCGGGAGGCCGGCGCATCGGCTTCGTGCGCGACGGCGCCCTCCGGTTCGCCGACGGCGGCGGCAAGGAGCAGGACTTCGGCGCGCTGGCGACCGCGGGCATGGTGGTCGTGCGCGGGGCTCCAGGCGCCGCCGAGGTGATCTTCGGCACGCCGGACACGCTGCGTGCAGACGCCGCGCTACTGGGCCGCGACGCGTCGTTCACCGTCCATGACGCATCGGGCGCGCAGATCGGGCGGGCGGCCGTCGCCTCGGAGCCGGATGGCATGGTGACGCTTCGGCCAATGCCCGGAGGCATCCGGTACCGGGCCGCGCCTTGATCGTTTGCGCCGGCGCCCGGTGGGGTGGCGATCGGCGTCCCATCGCGTCTGATGCGCTCGGACCGGTCGAACCTGACATCAAAGGAGTTGCCGCAGTGGCCTTCGCCGGCACCATCAACCTAGTCCGCCGATCACGCTTTCGCATCCTGGCTGCCGTGCTTGCGTCCGCAGCCGCGCCTCTCTGGGCGGAGCCGTCGAAGCCGGTCGACGCTCCATCGATGCTCGCGCCCTGGCGAGCGGGGCTTGTATACGGCGAACGCAGCCGCACCGGTCCGCTGTTCATCAGCGTGGCGCGTGACGTCGGCGGGCCGTTCCCGTCAGTAGAGGGGCACTGGAGCCGCGACTGGGTGGGCGGCCGAAGGACCATCGAGACAAAGGGCGGCAGGACCATCGAACGCTGGCTCGGATATCGCCTCCCGGGCGACGGCGTGAAGGGCGACTTCGACGTCGAGGTCGAGTACACCGTGCGCAGGGGGCAGTGCGACGTGCGGACCTTCCTCACGAACCGGCTCAGCCTCGGCGTCTTCGACCTGCGCCATGTCTTCCGCGTATGCCCGGAGGCTGCGCCCACGCCGGGCCGAACCTATGTGCTCTTCGGCCTCGATGAGTGGGTCCGCGATCCCGTCGCGCTGCTTACGACCGACCGGGTTCAGCGCCTGCTGCCGACGTCCTCTACGGCGTATGTGGACGAAGGCGCAGGCCATGGGCTCTACCGCAACCGGTGCAGCCCACGGCCGATGATCTCGCTGCACTCCGAGCGGTTCGGCCTGATGGTCCACGACCTCGATCATGACAATGCAGCGCCCGGCTCCCTCCTGATCGGCTCCAACGACGGTGCGCTGGAGTTCGGATGGACCTACCGTGCGCCGGGCGAACACAAGCCGGCGAACGGGCGCAGGGGGGAGCGGACGCAGGTTGGCCCTGCCGTTCGGTTCGTCGCGTTGCCGACGAGGGCGGATCCGGAGAACGGCTGGTGGGATACGCTTCGGGCCTACAAAGCCCATGCAGCACGCGCGGGCCTTCTGCCGCGCTTGCAGATGAAGGACAGGAACGTCCCAGCAGGATGGGCTCGTGACAGCCTATCGCTTGTCGTCAACGTGGGCATGCCGGTGGCCGGCGACCCGCAGCGCCGCATCGACCCGGGGCCGGCTGTCGAGACGATCCGGAAGATGGCGCGATTCTACCGGGCGAGCGGGCAGCGACGGTTCACCCCCATGCTTTGGGGCTGGTCCGCCGTCGGCCCTTACCGAGCCCCAGCCGGGTTCGACGCCCTCCTGGCCGGGCTCAAGGAGCTTGAGCGCGAACTGGACGTGGAGATTCGCCCGGCGGTCTACCTGCACGGATGCATGCTCAGCAAGGCCGCCATCGGCACGCCCCTGGAGGCATGCCTGATGCGGGACCTGCGCGGCAAGCCGTTCACCTGGGGTGGCGATCTGTACAACGCCCACGCCGACCATCCTCTCTTCGTAGCGGAGATTGAGCGCACTGTGCGCGACATGGTGCGGCGCGGCGTTCGTGGCTTCTACTTCGATGCGCCGTTCGGCGAGGAGACACCGGACTACGGGCGCGATGGCGCGGATCGCGAGCACCATGTGGCCATACGCCGGATGCTGCAACGCGTAGCGCGGACCGTAAGCAGACTGGGTGGGGGCGTGATCAGCCACGAGGCGCAACGGCTCGGCCTTCCGGGGATGAAGGGCGCTGCGGGTCCGACGGTCTCCGGTGCGTACACCGTACCTTTCACCGAGGCGCTCTACCACGAGCTTGAGATACCGATCTTCTTCGGCGACCTGGCGGGGGTTCCGTACTCCCTCGCGGCTGCCGACGCACGCATCACCGGCTCTGGCACCTACCAGTCGGACGATGACATTGTGCGGCTCGCCATAGAGGGGGCCGTCACCGGTCGCGCCGCCGTCATGTGCTTCGGCCTTGATCGCCCGTACCACGAGATGGGCGACTCAGCCGGCTGGGCGGAGCGTGCCATGCACCGTATGGCCGCAGTGGCGATGTCGAACGGCCTGCGAGCGCGCCGCGAGCACCGCGAGCTCCGGACCGGCCGGATGCTGCCCTGCCCATCGCACGAGGCGACGGTGAACTCCGCCTATCTGCGGCCCTGGGTCTACGTTCAGAAGCCCGAGGGTGCTGCAGTGGAGATACAGAAGGACGCCATCGAAGTGCGTAGCGCTCGTGTTCCCGTGGCGTTCTATCAGGACACCGAGAGCCGCGGGCGCTACCTGCTGGTGGTGGGCAACCCGACGCAACGCCCGATCACGATGCGCTTCACGCTGACGAGGCACGACCTGCCGGGCTGGGCAGGCAGCATGGACCGCATGCGGATCGAGAACGCCGACATCCTATCGCGCACAGGCTTGAGTGTCGAGATGTCGGTCCAGGTGCCGCCGAGTGACCTCGCGTGCGTAACGGTACGGGTCAGCGGGGAGTCGGGGACGGCGGGAGGCGGATGGGCCGGCGGCGCCGGGTACAACCGCATGGGCAATGTGCGATCGGACGCGGCGCTTAAGGAAGTGCCGAGGAGGAGTGGGCAGTGAGGGGAATGCTCTTGCCGCTGATGGTTGCAGCTCTTGTGGCAGCGCGGGCGGGGCACGCCCAGCAGTCGAGGTTGTTTCCGGTTCGCAGCTTCGGCGCCGTGGCCAACTCCGGGCAGGATGCCACGGACGCGATCCGTCGAGCCATCAGCGCAGCCTCGGCGGCAGGTTCGCGCTCCGAAGTAGTCCTCGAAGCCGGGGAGTACCGTGTGGGGGCCGCCGCGCCGGCTGGCTACTGCTTCCCGGTCCAGGGAGCCCGCGAACTCACGGTCCGCGGCGCGGGTAAGCGAACCAGGATCGTCATCACGAGGCCGGACGTCGGGGCCTTCCTCTTCGGCGCATGCACGCACGTGCGGATCGCCGACCTCACGATTGACTACGACCCGGTCCCCTTCTGCCAGGGAACGGTGACCAGGGTCGATGTGGACGGAGGCTGGTTTGACCTCGAGGTCGATGCCGACAGCCCGACCCCGGATGCCCCGAACTTCACGGGAGCCGCAGAACCCTACGGTAAGTGGGGCATGATCATCGACCGCGCCACGCGGCGCATCCGCGCGGGCACGCCAGACCACTACATGACCCCGAAGTGGGAGCGCCGGGGCGGTCGGACCTGGCGTTTCTTCACCACTGAGGAGCACTACCGACTGGGCCTGCGCAGCATGCGCGCCGGGGACGCCTATGTGCATCTCGCCCGCGGCTACGGCGGCGCGATCCTGGCTCAGGCGTGCGACGGCGTCCAGATCGAGCGGGTCACGATCCACGCCTCGCCCGGGCTTGTCGTCGGGCTCGTGGGCAACAAGGGCGAGATCGCCGTGCGGCGGCTCGAGGCGCGTTTCCTGCCGAAGTCGACCCGCCTCCTGACGGCCAACGCAGACGGCGTCCACTGCCAACAGAACCGCTCGGGGCCTGTCATCGAAGACTGCTACTTCGAGGGCATGGCAGACGACGGCGTGAACATCTACGCTCCGCCCAACGTGGTGCGCGAGGTCCGTGGCCCTACCGAATGGCTCGTCACGGCCGGCTGCCTCGTCTTGCCGGGCGAACGGCTACAGGTCCTGGACCCGAAGACAGGCGCCCTGCTGGGGCAGGTTAAGGTCACCGACGTCGCCGTCGAGGGCCGGGCGTTCCGGCTTACGGTGGACCAAGCCGTCGCCGGCGTCCGTGCAGGCGATGACCACCGGACGGCCTGCACGCTCTACAACAGGGACGCCTGCGGCGCGGGCTTCGTCATCCGGCGCAACACGATGAACGGCAACCGGCGCTACGGGTGCCTGCTGCGTGCCGGCGGCGGCGTGGTCGAGGACAACACCTTCGTCAACACGACCGGGGCCGGCGTCGTGGTTTCCAACGAGCCCGACTGGCCCGAGGGGCCGGTCCCGTGGGGCATCACGATCCGCCGCAACCGGTTCATCGGGGGAGGCACCTGCTTGGGCTACGCCGACTCACCGACCGGTGCGGCGCTATCGGTGCGCAGTGTGCGTCTGGGCCATGCCACGGCCATGGAGCCCGCCGTCAGCGGCATGATCGTGGAGGCGAACCTGTTCAAGGAGCGCGCCGGAACTGCGATCTACCTGGGCGCCTGCCGCGGAGCAGACGTGCGCGGCAACCGCATCACTGCCTCGGCATCGACCGGGCTGCTTCGCTCTGGCGCCTCGATCGAGGTCGACGGTTGCGCGGGCGTAACGATCACGGGCAACGCCGTGACGGATACCCGCAAGGGCACGCTCGCCGGCCTAGCTATCGCAAAGGGAACGGCCTCCGGCGAGGCAGGGGTGCGTGCGATGGGCAACCGATGGGGACTGCGCCGCGGAGCGCCCGATATTGCCGACAGGCGCTAGCCTGCTCCCAAAGCGCGGCGGGGCCCGGCCGCAGCGGATGCGACTGCAAGCCTCCCGCCCGCTTGCTGCACAAGGCGCGGAGGAAACGCAGCCACCTCCGGCGAACGTGCCGCCATGGAACCTGCAAACGCCGCCTCAACGCCCTTCCGCGTCGTCACCTTCAACCTGCGCAACGGCCGCGCCGATGACGGCCCGGACTCGTGGAGCTTCCGCAGCGCCTGGGTTCCCGCCTGGGTCGCTGGACTGGGAGCCGACATCATCGGCCTACAGGAGGCGTTCCACGACCAGGCCGAGGCCGTACACGCGGCGCTACGAGGCTTCGTCCGCGCAGGAGTGGGGCGCGATGACGGGCTCCAGGCCGGCGAGTACTGCCCGCTCTACATCCGCTCAGTGCGCTTCGAGGCGTTGGAGGAGGGCACGTTCTGGTTCTCAGAAGCGCCCGGTACGCCCGGTTCCATGGCCTGGGGCGCCTCGCACCCGCGCATCTGCACCTGGGTGCGACTGCGCGACAAGGCCACCGGAGGGACGATGTGGGTCGGCAACCTGCACCTCGACCATGCTTCGCAGGAGGCCCGCCTCCGTAGCGCCGACCAACTGGCGGCCCGCGTGGTGGACTGGTCCCCCGAACCCGCCATCATCATGGGCGACTTCAACGTGGGCGAGGGCGACCCGGTCCTGGCGCGGCTGCTGCAGCCGGGCCTCCTCACCGATACCTTTCGGGGCATCCATCCGGACGCGGCAGACGCCTGCACGTACCACGGCTTCCGGGGCGGCGAGGCAGGCGACAAGATCGACTACATCCTCGCAACGCCCGGCGTCCGCACGCACGGAGCTGCCATCATCCGCACGACGCATCAGGGCCGCTATCCTTCGGACCACTACCCCGTGGCGGCCACGCTGACGACACAGGGGGAGAGGCATGGCTCAACGGCCTTGGAATGGGCTGTCGTCCCAGGGGAACCGAGACGCCGCGCCTCATCACCCCCACCCGCCGCCCCAGCAGGTACCATGCCTCTACATCCGCGATCGCTGGTCCGGACCGATGGCGAAGGGGAGTGCCTGCCATGAATCGTCGCGAGTTCATCGGAATCCCGATGGCGGGCATAGAGGGCGGCTCTGGTCTGGTAGTTCTGGGCAGCAGGTCGGCTGGGTAGAGCCTTCTCCAAGGTTTGCGGGCATGACACACCCGAGCCTGCCGGCGGACGGACACGCCCGGCGGAGCTTCTGCGATGGCGGTTGCTGGCGGCCTTCGGGCTCGATCCCGGGCACAGCCACTGGATCAGGTCGTCGGCTCCCGCCTGGTCGGACGGCGCCGCCCCCACCGAGGCATCCCGTGGCAGGAGCCCGAGCGGGGGCGGCTCTCAACATGAAGACGATGACCTAGAACGCCACGAAGACGTCAGTGCCGATGACCACCTGATCGCCAGAGAATCCGCCAACAGGGTCTGTCGCCGGGCGTGCGATCGCCACCTCCAGAACCGCCAGAGCAACGCCCACAACCCGCAGCGTAGGACCCCTCCCGGCCGGTCGCCAGTACCGTTCAAGCCACACCGTGACGGTACCACACATGTGGGGCGGGAAGGGTCGGGTTCGGATGGGCTCGTTAGCCTGAATGCCGCTGAAGGTTTGAGCCCAAGTGGCCCGCGCGGCGGAACCCAGCTCGCGGCTGATTGAGTAGCACATCAGCCAGCTTCAGATCCAAGGGTATCCTAACAGCGAACTGCGCCTACACCAACGAGGGTAGCTGTCCAATGCCGACTGCTGTGCTGAAATCGCCTCCCGCCGGAATGCCGACCAGTATCGTCCTCACCGACCGAACGCGCGTCGGAGGCGAAGGTACGGTCCACTTCAGTACTGACGGCAAGTATGCGATAAAGGTCTACCACGGGACCCCGGTCGAGCGAGAGAAGCTGCTCGGCTACGTGATGACCATCTTCCGGACGATACCCCGCGACCAAGAGCGTTACATACTGCCTCCCCTGGCTCTGGTCCAGTCGCTCAACGGGAAGCCGTGCGTCGGATTCGTAATGCGACGGGTCGAGGACAGGTACCGCGAACTGGTGGATTTCGTACTCCACCCGGCAGCGGCGGCGGCGCAGTTCAAGCAGGGACGCACGTGGGCCGACTATCTGAAACTCGCCCGCAGCATCAGTAGCGCCCTGGTCGTCCTGCACGGCAAGGGCTG
Organism: uncultured Chthonomonas sp.; assembly: GCA_903885605.1. Classification (GTDB taxonomy): domain Bacteria; phylum Armatimonadota; class Chthonomonadetes; order Chthonomonadales; family CAJBBX01; genus CAJBBX01. Next base: position 49,472 of record CAISJD010000022.1, read on the forward strand.
TGCGCATAGTGACATACACTTCAGTAACTTCCTGGCCGACCTCCGCGATGGCTCGGCAGTTATGCTGGAGGTCGATGGTGTCGTCGTGCCTGGGTTTCTGCCGGCCCAGGTCGCCGGGATGGCGGGTTTCATGGCGCCGGAGATCGTGCACCGGAAGGCGCGGCCCGACGAGCGCACGGACCGCCACAGCCTGGCGGTCTTGGTCCTCCATACACTGCTGTTCCGCAACGCCATGCAGCCGCTCATCGACTATGCAACAGACCCCGAGACGAGCGAGCAACTGGGCTGGGGAGAGATGGCGCTCTTTAGCGAACACCCAGCCGACCGACGCCATCGGCCAAAGGCGCTCGGCGTGCCTCTCTTCTCGCGCGGCTGCCTTAGCTACACCATGCTGACCGAGGAACTCCGCCGTCTCACGGATCAGGCATTCATGGCAGGCCTGCGAGTGCCAGACGACCGGCCGACCTCACGTGACTGGGAGCGAGCGCTCGCTTGCGCTATCGACGAGCTGTGGCCCTGCACCCGGTGTCGGCAGTGGTTCCCGTATCCACACTGGTTGGTCCCTGCGGAGCGCCGCACCTGTCCCTTCTGTGGTATGCGGATCAGCCCCCCGGCTCCCGTCGTCCTGCGTCTCTTAGAGGAGCGCGGCAAGACCGGCTTCTACACCACCCATCGGCGGGTGGTCTTGGGCTCTGGCTTCCGGCTGTATGCGGACGTCGTCGATCCATCCAGGGTGCCGCCGCCTTCCCGGCAGCAGGAAGGGCATGTAGCTCATGTCGAATGGGATCGTGTCCGGTGCACATGGCGGCTGGTGAACGACAACGCCGGTGTGATCACGAGTTCAGTGGACGGCGCCCGACAGGAGGCCCGCAGGGGTTCCAGCATCGTTGTGGAGCAGGGCGCCCAGATCCATTTCGGCCCTGGCGCTAGGATGGCCTTAGTGGTGCAGGCAGGAGCGTAGCGGAATCTCCGAGCAGGGCTTCCGGTTTGTGCGGTGTTCCGAGAGTACGTAGGCAGACCAGTCCGGTTGCGGCGCACCCCATGCGCCCTTCGCACGAAAGGAGCTGACCAGATGACTGATTTCGATATGAACGTCACGATGGGTGAGGGTGTACGGCGGCTGCCGGTGTACCTCTTGCTCGACTGCTCCGGGAGCATGGGTGGCGCGCCGATTGAATCGGTGAAGCGCGGTGTCGAGTTGTTCATCAGCGAGGTTGCCGGGGATACGTACGCCAGGCAGACGGTGCATGTCGGTGTGATCACCTTTGCCAGCGAGGCAGCTCTCGTGACCAAGGGCCTCGTGCCCTTCGACGCCTTCACGATGCCGACCCTGAGTGCGAGCGGCACGACGGCTCTGGGTGGCGCGCTACGGTTGCTGCGGCAGTCGCTTGACTCGGACCTGAGGAAGTCGGTGCCCGGCGGCGAGAAGGGCGACTGGAAGCCACTGGTGTTCGTTCTGACCGACGGGGCGCCGACCGATGCATGGCAGGAGCCGCGTCAGGACCTCCTCAGTCGCCAGAGCGGTAAGGTGATCAACATGATCACGGTCGGATGCGGCACCGGCATCAATGAGGAGCAGATCAAGGCGATCGCCATCGGTCCGACCTTTCGCATGGATGCAACGGAAAGCTCATTTAAGACATTCTTCCAGTGGGTTTCGCAGAGCGTTAAGGCCGTAAGCAAGGCCGTCAGCCAGCCCGATGCCGGGCAGGCGCCGAGTGCCATGCCACAGCCCGACCCTGCGGTGATCCAGTACGTTCCATGAAACCGGTACGGGGGAGCAGCCCGGCAGAGACGGGTATGGCACTCGGGGATCGTCCGCTCTCGATGGCGGGTGATACACATCCGGACTGGTTGGCCGCGCATGGTCAGGTGGGTGCGTGGTCCATCGTGGCCGCTTCGGCGGTGGGCCAAATGCACCTCCGCGACCAGACCCCGCGAGACGATGCGTTCTCCGTTCGGGCCATAGGACCCTGGCTGGCTGTGGCCGTGGCCGACGGTGCGGGTTCTATGCGTCGCTCCCGCTACGGGGCGGCCTTCGCTGTAGACACGCTTACCGAGCGGCTCCTCTGTGCCGTCTACGATGCGGCTCCGGCCGACGATCCCGGCCCTACCGGGCCCGGCCCTGACGGCCCTACGCCGCCTTCAGGTCCAGGGCTCCTGAGCCGGCTCGTGCAGTCACTGCCTGCACGAACGAAGGTCATTGACGGGCCCTCGGTTGTCGGGTTCGACGAGGTGGCCCTGCGGGAACCACGCGTCGAGGCGAGCGCCTGCTGGGCGTCCGTGGCGTGGCGCAGGCCCGACGCACCGGCACAACCTGCGGCGCTCGACATGGTAGCGCCGTCGCTCTCCGCGGCGGTCCGCTCGGCGTTTGGTAGCACGCGGGCTGAGTTGGAAGGCTATGTCTCGCGGCTCGGTGTCCCCTTGCGCGACATCCACTGCACGCTGATGTGCGTCCTGCTTGACACTCGCACAGGCGCGTTCGCCGCCGGGCACATTGGCGACGGCCTGATCGCGGCGCTCCATCCGGGTTTCGGTGCGAGACCGGCGGTGGAGCCGCCGAGCACCGGCAACGTGGGCGAAACCTACCTGATCACTCAGGATGGATGGGAACGGTACCTGGCGGTCACAGAGTCATCGCCCGCCGAGGCCGAAGGCATTTCGACCCTGTATCTGATGTCGGACGGCGTGGCCGACGACTGTAGCCACCCGCCGCCGCCGGGCGTGTTCGATCGCTGGGCCCGCGATATCGATCGCGAGGTCCGCTCCTCCGCCGGCGCAGGCACGTCGGCAGTCAGGCTCGTGCGGTGGCTGGCCAACTACGAGCTCCCGGGCAGTTGGGATGATCGGACGCTGGTCGTGTTGGCGAAGGTCGGCGAGTAGGCCTGATGGCAGAGGAGCGGTCCTGTTTCGTGGCGCCGGACCAAGCGGGCCTCCTCCTCAGCGAGCTGGCACAGGCGGTCGCCGATGGCAGGCGTCTCGGTTCCAGCGAGATCTCGCAGATCGTCTCGCGGCACCTCGCCGGTTCCTCGGATGACGCCCTGCCCCGAGTCGGCGAGTGGTACCGGGTTCTTGTCGATGCTCCGCGCCGCAGGGGGCACGACGCTGAGTACGCAGTCGTGACGCGCCTGATGGGTCTCGGCGTGCCGGAAGCGCCGGCGTTACTCGCTGTCAGTGTGGCCCGATCTGCCTCGATCCCCAACGCGAGTGGCGAGTCTGGTGTATCTTTGGGAGCCGCTTCGACGAGCACGCGTCGTGCCGGCGATGGGGTGCGTTGGTCGGGGTCTGCGTACAGGTCCCGCGCGCCGAGCGCCAGTGGGGTCAGCCCTGCTTCCGCTCCTCCTTCTCCTGTGGTCGGGCGGACGGCGTCCCCTCAGCAGGGCTCGTCAGTTCGGGGCGGGCAACTTACGCGGCCTGGCAAGATTCCTCTGGCCCGACCCAACAGGCGTCAATCACGAGCAGCTTTGCTATGGCCAGTGCATATCTATGCCTTGTATATCCGGAAGTCATGGTCAATCATGCTGAGTGTGCCACTGCTGAGTCCTCAAACTTCAGGCGACATTACCAGCACATCTGATGCTATTAGATATGGTGCCATGTTAATAGTCACTGGCGCTGTAATGTGGCATCCTTTACGGTTGACATGTATAATGCTATATACTATCTACACATTCATCAGAGGAATTATATAATGTGCACGCACATGCACTGCGCGCAATGTGCTATAGAGAATCGGGTGATAGTGCTCCCATGATAACATTAATCATGTTAGGCATTGCATTGATCGTTCTGGTATTTATGGTGGGGGCGGCATTGGTGGCAGGCTTGGGGTACGCCGCCATGGCTCTGCTGGGGATAGCATGGTCCTTCAGTGATAATATTCCCAGGATCATAACAATTATTATATTGTACGGTGCCCCGATTGGTGCCGTAGTGGCTGTAATCTATTACTATTTTGGTTGGTTGCCAGCCCAAACTCGAATGCTCGCATGTGCAGCAATAGCGGTTGCTCACGTTGTTGGCATCATCTGGACCCTTCGGCGACCCGTGCCGGCCAAGCCAACGAGGTAAGTTATCTTCAGGCCTGTTCGCAGTATGGCGGATTGGCGGTTCGGCGTGCGCCAACTGGTGCTGCGCCCCGCGTCACATCGGCGGCGCCGGCTCCTTCGGTCTTCTCGCGGATTGGGCGGCTGGAGATCGGCATTCTTCTAGCCCATCGCCTGTTCGCTTCTCCCGCCGCCTCATCACCCCCACCTGCCGCCCCAGCAGGTACCATGCCTCTACATCCGCGGCCGTTGGTCCGGGCCGATGGCGAAGGGGAGTGCCTGCCATGAATCGTCGCGAGTTCATCGGAAGCTCGGCTGTGGCCGTGGGAGCCGCGGGGGCGTTGACGCTGGAGCCTGAGGCCGAGGCGGCCGCCGTGATCCGGGAGGTCTACGAACTGCGGCACTACAGGCTGAAGCCGGATGCCGCGCCGGACGGCCTGCTGGACTACTTCGCCAAGGCGCTCATTCCCGCCGCAAGGCGGCAGGGCCTCGGTCCGGTGGGCGTCTTCACGGAGCAGAAGCCCTCGGCCGAACCCACGGTGACGCTGCTGCTGGCCTTCCCGGCCATCGCTGCATTCTGGGCGTTCGCCGACAAGCTGGCGGCGGACAAGGAGTACCAGAGCGCCGGCGCGGCGTATGTCGGCGCGTCGCCCCAGTCGCCCGCCTACGCCCGCATCGAGAGCTCGCTGCTGGCCGCCTTCGCCGGCATGCCCCGCGTCGAGGCGCCTGATACGGCCAAGGAGCGCCAGTTCGAGCTGCGGACCTACGAGAGCCACAGCGAGGCCGCCCACGCACGCAAGGTGGGAATGTTCAACGACGGCGAGATCGCCATCTTCCGCCGCTGCGGCCTGGCGCCCGTCTTCTTCGGCAGCACGCTCATCGGCACGCGCCGGCCGAACCTGACCTACATGCTCACCTATCCCGGCCCCGCCGAGCGCGCCGCCGCATGGGGCAAGTTCATCAACGATCCCGAGTGGAAGACGCTGAGCAAGACCCCGGGCCTCACGGACCCCGAGGTGGTCTCGAAGATCACCAGCGTCACGCTGATCCCGGCCGCCTGCTCGCAGATCTAGCGGGCGCGGCCGGGTCCGGCGCCATGCACCCACTCGCACGCCTATCGCCCTTCATACGCCTGGCGCACCACTTTCCCGCCGGTCCGGACTGGCGTATCCAGCCGCGCGTGATCTTTGACCACCTGCTCCTCTACACGCGCGACGGCCACGGCAGGCTGACGGTCGGCGAGGAGGTACACCGCATCGGTCCGCGGACCCTCTTCGTCGTGCCGCCGGGCGTGCTGCACGAGACGACGCACGACCCCGGCTCGCCGAACCTGATGTACAACCTCCACTTCGACTTCATCGAAGAGCCGGACAGCGCCTCCGTGCCCGTGAACCTCGCCACGCCCGAGGAGACGCTGGCCCGGACCGAGTGGCTACGGGCGCCCTTCGCCGGGGATGACCGCCTGCGGCTCCCCACCCGCATCGAGGGCTTCGCTCCGGCCCTCTACGAGACGCTCTTCTTCACCATCCTCGGATGTGCCCGGAGCCGGGCGCCCGCCGACCTGCTGCAGGCCAAGGGCGCCATGCTGCAGCTACTGGCGCACCTGTACCAGGCGCACTCCTATGCGGGCCACCGGGGCACCGCGTCGGCCGCATCGCTCCAGCGGCTCGACCAGATGCCGGCCCACATCGAGGAGCGCCTGGCCGACGAGCTCTCCGTGGGTGCGCTGGCCGCCCTATGCAACATGAGCGAGACGCACTTCCGGCGCTCGTTCCGCGCCCGGTTCGGCCGCTCGCCGGCCGACTACGTCGTGCAGTGCCGCCTGGCCCGCGCCCGCCACCTGCTCATCTACGAGAACCTGCCGATCTGCCGCATCGCTGAGATGACCGGCTACCAGAGCGTCCACTACTTCACCCGCGCGTTTGCGGCGGCATTCGGCGAACCTCCGGCGGCCTATCGCGCGCGTCGGTCCGCGTGATGCCCCTCCGGCGGTTGGCCGAAATGTGCAAACGCCTGGTCACCTGATGCAAAGACCGGACCCACTGTCGCCGCCAGAATAGGGGCACGTGGGCTACCCCCGCCGTCAGGAGAGATCATGACCAGTGCCGCCGACCGTGCGCCGCTCCAGGTTGCCGTGGTGACAGGTAACCATCCGTTCGACGTGCCCGGCTTCCACCGCCTCTTCGGCGAGATGCCCGGCATCGACGCCTATGTGCAGGACCTCGAGAACTGGGTGCACGACTGGGGCCAGGTGCGCCGCAGCTACGACGCCGTCGTCTTCTACCACTTCCACCAGGAGACGCCGCAGGGCGCCTTCGCCGAGGCCGTCGAGGAGCTCGGCGCGTCCGGCATGGGCGTCGTCGTGCTGCACCACGCCCTGCTGGCGTGGCCGCAGTGGCCCGAGTGGTCGGCGCTCTGCGGCATCGAGGACCGCTGCTTCGGCTACCACATGGGCCAGCAGGTCCGGGTCGAGGTCGCTGACCCGGACCACGCCGTCACCCAGGGCCTGACGGCGTGGGAGATGGGCGACGAGACCTACACCATGGCGGACGCCGGTGAGGGCAACCGGGTGCTGCTCACCATCGAACACCCGCTCAGCATGCGCACGGCGGCCTGGACCCGAACGCACAAGGAGGCGCGCGTCTTCTGCCTCCAGTCCGGGCACGACCAGGCGGCGTGGGGAGCGCCCGGATTCAAGACGGTGCTGCACCGGGGCATCCTCTGGGCGGCGGGCCGGATTTGACGGTGGGCTTCAAATCGATCGGAGGATAACCATGCGAGCGCTTGTAACGCGGATGCGGCCGGACGGGCGGCGGGAGAAGCTCCTTGTCCACGACTGGCCGGATGCGCCGCATCCTGCGGGCAACCAGGTGCGGACCCGGACCCTGTACAGCGGCATCACCAACGGCACCGAGCGCAACGACCTGCTGGGCGGCAACTATGCCACGCCCGACGACCGCCTGCCCGCCGGCTGGGGATACCAGAACGTCGGCGAGGTCATCGAGTGCGGCCCTGACTGCAGGCGCCTGGCGGTCGGCGACGTCATCTACTCCAGCGCCGGGCACGACGAGTTCACGACCGTGGCCGAGGACTGGCTCCTCGTGAAGCTGCCGCCCGAGATCGACCGCAGGGAGGCGGCGCTCTTCGGCATGGCGAGCGTGGCCATGCACACCTGCCGCAACGCCGACCTGCGCATGGGCGAGCGGGCGCTCGTGGTGGGCGCCGGCTTCATCGGCCAGGTGGCCGCGCAGATCGCCGCCGCCATGGGCGCCAGGGTCGGTATCTGCGACATCGACGAGCAGCGGCTCGACAAGGCGCGGGAGATCGGCGCCGCCGACTGCGCCTTCAACAGCGGCGGCGACGGCTGGGCCGCCAACGTGCCGTCCGCCTCCTTCGACGCGGTGATCGACCTCGCCGGCGTGCCCGGCATGGAGGATCGGCTCATCGAGGCGGCCGCCATGCGCGGTCGGGTGTTGCTCATCGCCGGACGCCACAAGGTCGAGTACACCTTCAACACCGGCCAGGGCCGCGAGATCGTCATCAAGCAGAACAGCCACTTCGACAACGGTGACCTGGCCATGCTCTGCGGGCTCGTCGCCAGGGGCGCCGTGCGGATCCAGCCCCTGCTCCAGCGCGTGGCGCCTGTGGCTGAAGCTGCCGGCATCTACGACACGTTGCGCGACGACCCGAACCAGCTCGGCGGGACGGTGTTTGAGTGGTAAGGACTTCGCCCTGACGAGTGACGCCGCCGCCTGCGTCGATTGACACGGACGCCGGTGTGTCGTAAACTGCAAACGGTTACTGTAACCGTTTGCGCCCACTGTGGCCGGAGAAGGAGCCCATGGCGACCCTGGCGGATGTGGCTAACAAGGCCGGCGTCTCGAAGGCGACCGCTTCGCGGGTGCTGAACGGCAAGACCACGGTTCCCGTCGCGCCTGCCACCGCTGCCCGCATCCAGGCCGCGGCTGCCGAGGTCGGCTACAGCCCCAACCCGGTCGCCAGCGCCCTCGTGACAGGGCGCAGCAACGTCGTGGCGCTCCTGCTGCCCTACCTGGATAGGCCCTACTACTCGTCCGCCATCGGCTGTCTGGAGGCCCTGACCCAGCAGGCCGGCTACGACCTGATCGTAATGTGCAGCTCGCGGTGTGGGGTTGCGGATATCGCGGACTGCCGATGGCCTGTGGACGGGCTGGTCGTGCTCGACTCGTATGACGTGCTGCTCCGGCTGCTCCAGCGCACGGACGACCGCGTGCGCCCCGTCGTCGCGCTTGGAGGTCTGCTGCCCGAGGGGGTCGACGCCGTGCGGCTGGAGATGGGCGCCGCCGCGGAGCAGGCCATCCGGCACCTCATCGGCCAGGGCTGCCGGAAGCTCGCCTATGCCACATCTCCGGCGACACCGGTCGCGACGTCGGAGCGGTGGAAGGCGTTCCTGCGTGTGACGGCGGAAGCAGGCATTGAGCCGGTCTCCATCCCGATCCCCGGCGAGTCGCGGCCCTCGGCGAGGGACGCCGTCGCCGCATACTGCCGCGACCACCCCGACCTCGATGGCCTGTTCTGCCACAACGACGACATCGCCTGCGGCGCCATACGAGCGCTGCTGGACGCGGAGCTTCGGGTGCCTGATGACGTTGCCGTGGTGGGGTGCGACGGAACGGTGACGGCTGAGTTCGCCGAGCCGCCCATCAGCACCATCGCTCTTCCCATCGCTGATATGTGCGCCGAAGCCTGGACCATGCTGTTGCGCCGGATGGAGAACCCGGACCTGCCGATCTGCTCGACAACCTTCTCGGGACGGTTCGTACAGCGTCGATCATCATGCCGTGACCGGGCGCGCACAGGGCGATAGGCCCCGCCGCCCACTGCCGGCGACACCGGCCGACCTTCGGGTCAAGGAGGGTTCATCCTGTGAAACGACGTGCATTCACACTGATCGAGCTGCTGGTAGTCATCGCTATCATCGCGATACTGGCGGCGATCCTGTTCCCGGTCTTCGCGCAGGCCCGCGCCAAGGCGAGGCAGGTGACCTGCCTTTCAAACGTGAAGCAGCTCGGCCTGGCCATCCTCTCCTACGCGCAGGACTATGACGAGACGCTGCCTCCCTCCGGCTATTCGGCGGCGCCGCTGGCCGGGAATGTCGGCTGGATGTACATGGTCGATCCCTACGTCAAGGCCAATGTGCCCAACACGAACTCCAACCTCGGCGCTGCGAAGCTCAGCATCTTCGTCTGCCCGGACTACAGCTCCACCCCGGGTGCCGCAACGGTGAACAGCCCCACGCGGAGCTATGTGGCCAACCGGATGGTGTTTGGTGGCTTCGATCGCAACCTTCCGTCGAACTACTGGGAGGCCCCCAAAGGCCTGGCCGCCATGCAGGCCGTGTCGCAGGTCGTGATGCTGGGTGAGGCCGTCGGCGGATGCGTCTGGGCCCAGGGCGTTGATGACCTGGCCATACTCGGCGGGCAGCATGCCACCTTCCAACTCTGCAACAAGTACTACATCCTGGGCCGCGGACGCCACAGCCAGGGTTCCGATTACCTGCTCGCCGACGGCCACGCCAAGCGGTTCAGCGCCCCCGACCCGAACTACGTCCAGACCGGCGCCAATCCGTGGGACATGACGCCCTACGTCAGCTCCTCGACCGTGGTCTTCCAGCGCAGCCTGCACCCGAATGCGGCCGCGTGGTTCTGGGAGGACTAACCAGAGCGTTGCTCCGGGCGCCGGCCTGCGTCGGCGCCCGACGCCCTCAGGCAATGCGAGGTGCCCTATGGATGGACTGTCTCGGCGCGCCTTCCTGGCGCAGTTCGGAGCGGCCACGGCCGCGGCGGCCGGCACGCTGGCCACCGCCGATGCGGCCTCGGCGCCGCGTAGGCCGCCCAACGTCATCCTGATCATCGGCGATGACCTGGGCTACGGCGACGTGGGCTGCTTCGGGCAGAAGGTGATCCGGACGCCCCACATCGACAGGCTGGCCCGCGAGGGGACCCGGTTCACGCACTGCTACTCGGGCAGCACGGTCTGCGCGCCGTCGCGGAGTTGCCTCATCACGGGGCAGCACACCGGGCACACGCGGGTGCGCGGCAACAACTATATCCCCTTGAGGCCGGAGGACCCTTCTATCGGATCCCTCTTCCGGAAGGCCGGGTGCCGCACCGCTGTCATCGGCAAGTGGGGCCTGGGCGAGCCCGGAACCACGGGGGTGCCCTCCAGGCAGGGCTTCGATGAGTTCTACGGCTACCTGAACCAGGTCCACGCCCACGACAGCTATCCGACGATGCTCTACCGAGGCGACCGCGAGGAGCATATCCCGCAGAACGACGCAGGCAAGCGGGGCGCCTACTCCAACGACCTCTTCCTGCGCGAGTCGCTGGGCTTCATCGAGCGCAACCGCGCGCGGCCCTTCTTCCTCATGTTCTGCCACACGATCCCGCACGCGTTCCCCGCCAGGAAGAGCATCGAGGTTCCGGAGATCGAGCCGGAGTACCGGGACAAGCCCTGGCCGGAGATTGAGAAGCGCTATGCGTCGGCCATCACGCGGCACGACCGACACGTCGGCCGCCTCATGGCCAGGCTGAAGGAACTGGGGATCGACGACGACACCCTCGTCATCTTCACCAGCGACAACGGGCCACAGAACGTGACCCCGCACGATCCGGAGTTCTTCAAGAGCCGCGGCGGACTGCGAGGCATCAAGCGCGACCTGTACGAGGGCGGCATCCGTGTGCCGACTATCGTCCGCTGGCCGGGCAAGGTGAAGGCCGGGATCACAAGCGCAGCGCCCTGGGCGTTCTGGGACATCCTGCCGTCCTCGGCGGAGCTTCTCGGTCGGCCTGCTCCGCACGGCATGGACGGCATCTCCGTGCTGCCAGTCTGGCTCGGGCGGTCCGCCCGGCCCCATCCGGCCTTCTACTGGGAGTTCCATGAGCGGGGCTTCGAGCAGGCGGTCCGCATGGGCCACTGGAAGGCCGTTCGCCACAGTCTGCGGGGCCCGCTGGAACTCTACGACCTCCGCTCGGACCCGCAGGAATCCGCGGATGTGGCGGCCAAACATAGGGACGTTGCCGCGCAGATTGAGACGTACCTTTCGGCGGCGCGCACCGAATCCGCCGACTTCCCGATACGCGAGAAGCCATGAACCGTAGAGACCTGCTGATGGGAGCCGCGGCCACTGCGGCCGGGCTGGGTTCCCACACGCCGCCGCGCCGCCCCAACTTCCTCTGGCTGGTGGCCGAGGACATCGGTCCCACCTGCCTGGGCTGCACCGGCCAACCGGCGGCGCTGACGCCCAACCTCGACCGCCTGGCCGGCCGGGGCATGCGCTACGATCGGTTCTACACCACCGCACCGGTCTGCTCCGCCTCGCGTTCGGCCTTCATGACAGGGATGTACCAGACCACCCTCGGCGCGCACCACCACCGGTCGCACCGCGGTAAGCCCTTCCCGCTGCCCGACGGCGTGCGCCTGCTCACCGGCCGGCTGCGCGACGCAGGCTACTCGTGCGGCAACCTGGTGACGCTGCCTGACGCCTGCGGATTCCGAGGTACAGGCAAGACCGATTGGAACTTCGAGCCCGGCGAGCGCCCCTTCGACTTCAGCGACTGGTCCGAGATGCGCGACGACGGACCCTTCCTCGCCCAGCTGAACCTCTGGGAGACGCACCGCAAGTTCGCGGCGCCGAAGCGCATCGACCGCGCCGCCGTCGAGATACCGCCCACCTACCCGGAGCACCCCGTGGTTCGCGAGGACTACGCGCAGTACCTCGACTCGGCGGCGGAGCTGGACCGCAAGGTGGGCCTCGTGTTGGCGCAGCTTGAGGCCGACGGTCTGGCGGACAGCACCGTCGTGCTCTTCATGGGCGACAACGGCGAGGCGCATATCCGAGGCAAGCAGTTCTGCTACGAGGAGGGGCTGCGGGCGCCCTTCATCGTCCTTTGGCCAAGGGGCATTCCCGCGCCCAGGGGCTATCGGCCCGGAGCCGTGGAGCGGAGGCTGCTGGAGGCCATCGACGTGGCGCCCACGCTCATCAGCCTCGCCGGTGCGGCAGTGCCGCCGAAGATGCAGGGGCGCCCGTTCCTCGGTCCCAACGCGGCCCCGCCCAAGCGCTACGCCTTCGGCGCCCGCGACCGGTGCGACGAGACCCTCATGCGGTTGCGCACGGTCCGCGACGACCGGTACCGCTACATCCGCAACTTCATGCCCGAGAAGCCCTTCCTATCGCCCAACGCCTACAAGGCCGCCGAGTACCCGCTCTGGACGCTGCTGCCGAAGCTCCACGAGGAAGGCCGCTTGACCCCTGCCCAGGCCGCCCTCTGCGCGCCAACCATGCCGCCAGAGGAGCTCTACGACCTGCGCACGGACCCCCATGAGATCCGCAACCTGGCCGCCGATCCGCGCCACGCGGCCAAGCTGCGGCAACTCCGCGCGGTGCTGGAGGAGTGGATACGCACAACCGACGATCAGGGCAGGTTCCCGGAGACGCCGGAGCCCATGTAGGCGAGCCAGGCGGCGCTGGCGCGCCCTGACTACGCGTTCATCTGCCATATCCTGAAGTTCAGCGCTCCCGCGAAGGTGATCCAGGCCAGGTAAGGGACCAGCAGCGCCCCGGCCGCCGGGCTCACGCGCCAGAATGCCGCCAACGTGCAGATCAGGACCAGCCAGAGCGCCGTGATATCGACGAACGCCGCCCCCGGCCTGTGCGCGCCGAAGAACAGCGGCGTCCAGAGCGCGTTCAGGAGCAACTGGCACCCAAACAGCGCCAGTGGAACCCTCTGCGCCGTGAAGCCGCCCTCCCGCCACACGAGCCACGCAGCAACGCCCATCGACGCGTAGAGCATGGTCCAGACCGGCGCGAACACCCATCCCGGCGGGTTCCAGGGCGGCTTTCGCAGCTCCTGGAACCAGGCATCCGGCATGAACCGCGCACCGAACGCGGCAGCCGCGAACGGGATCACCAGCCAGAACGCCAGGCCTGCTGCCGTCATCATCGATGATTTGCCCACTGCGGACCTCCTGAGCGCAAGGATCGTGCTTCTCAATCCGGATGGACGTGGCTACCTCACCCGGTTTCCCGCGCTCGTCACGTCGCTACACTGCTCCAGCTTCACCGGCTCTGCACCTTTCGGCCCGACGGGCTTGGTCACGCGGTTGCCCTGCACGATGAGGCGCTGCGTGCTGGTGACGCGGATGGCGGGCATGGGACTGTCGGCGATGCTGTTGCCCTTGATGACGACATCGCGGTGCGCGCCGGCGGGCGCTGTCCTGCCGGCGCCGCCCTGCGCCTCCACCACGATAGCGGCGCCCCCGCAGTCGGTGATCGTGTTGCCGGCGATCCGCACGCCGCAGGAGCTACCCGCTTCCAGCCACCAGTACTCCGGCGAGACGAGGATCGCCGCCATCCAGCCGCCCGTGATCCGGTTGCCGATCACCTGGCCGTCGCTCGCTTTGATCAGGATGCCCCGCGAGCGGTTGAAGCCGAAGTCGCAGCCCGACACAAGGAAGCCGTTGCCGATGCGCTTGGCGCACGCCATGACGGATCCCATGGGCATCTCGACGGCCCTGTCGAGCGTGACGACCACCGCATCGGTTAGGCGCCGGGATCGGATGTCATCGTTCATCGCCTGCCGCATCAGGAAGGCCCGCTCCTCGGCGGAGATGCCTGCCGCCGGTGCACAGGCGGTCACCGTCGCGTCGGGCAGGCGCACGCCCTCATAGGTCACCAGCTCCACAGGCTCGCCCACTCGCGGCGCGGCGCCGTTGAGCAGGACCCGGAGCTTCGCGCCGGAGCAGGCCGTGACCATGCTGTACGATCCGTGGATGTTCACGGCATCGTCGCCCATGAACCGAGCGGAGCAGCCGATGATGCTCGGCCCCTTCGTGGAGCCGATGCTGTGGAAGGCGTCGGCGTTCAGCGACCGGATTCGCGGATCGGCGCGCTTGACCAGGTCCTGCGCAGGCGGACGCCGGTCGATGCGGCACTCACGATACGTGTTTCCGTCGCCTTCCAACTCCAGGACCCCGAAGCAGTTGGACGCCCAGACCGTGACGCGTGTCAGCTCCACTGCGGTACACCGCTCCACCGTCACGGCGTGGGGGATCGAGCCGCCCGGTGCGTGCTCGGAGGCAATCACGACGATATCACCCACCTTCTCCGGGTCGGTCGGCGCTCCGCTTCCCTTGGTGACGCGGATGTGGCCTGGGTCGATGACCTCGACGGCGCTGGGGTAGTAGGTGAGCCGCATCTCGGCGTCGCACCGCAGGAGGCGCATGTCGGGCCGGTAGATCTCATACTTGAAGTTGCGAACCGACGCCGCGTCCGGGAATCCGTCGAACAGCGCGATGGTGTGCTCCGACCTGTCCGGCGAGATCGCGGTGATGCGGCCCTGGGTGTACGGGAGCGGATCATAGTCGATCGTCAGGCCCTGAAGCTTGACGCGGGCGCAGTCAACCACCTGCAGCGCCGCCGTGGTCTCGGTGCAGATCATCTCGACGCCGTCGGCAATGATGGTGACGTCCTTCAGGCCTGCCAGCCGCAGGTGGACCCTGTCGTGCGGTGTCGCCCGGTACCGGCCCGGCGGCACGGTGATCCGCCTCCTGCCGGCTTTCAGCCCTTTGTCGATGAAGGCCTGCAGGTCGAAGGGCTTGCCGACCTGGGCCTCCGCCGCCGACCCGACGGCGCCGAAGGAGAGCAGCGCGACTGCCAGTCCGAATAAGCGCATGTTCATTTGCCCTTCGGGCGCTTGCCGGAGCGTGGCTTGGCGGGCGACGCCGCCTTCGGCGCGGCGGGGAGGGTCTCGATCAGGTTGCCCGATACGACCTTGCGGCACTTGGGACCGGCGTTGTCGCGGATCGGCGGTGTGCCGGAGAGCGTGTTCGACGTGACGAGGTAGGACTCCACGCCGGGCTCCACGAGGATCGCCGGCCACCCTTCGGCTCCGCGCAGCAGGCACCCGCGGATGTTCGCCCGGGTGGCGCCCCGCAGCAGTCGGATCGCCGGCGCGCCGCCCACCACGTGGCAGTCCGAGATCGTCAGGTTGTTCCGCAGGTCGGGCTGCCAGATGTCGTGCTTGATGCCGTACTCGATGCCGCGGAAGGGCTCGCCGAACCCGCGCACCGTGATGCCGCTGATGTAGGCGTTGTAGCCCAGGCAGTCAGCCGCCACGCGCACGCCCACGCCGCCCTTGGTCACCAGGATGTTCGTGGACGAGAGCGCGATGCTGCAATGCCCCTCGAACACGAAGCCCTCCTGGACCGCCTCGACCCAGCAGTTGCTGATGTGGTAGCCCAGCGAGATGGTCCACTTCTTCTGGCCGTCGGCCCGGTCCTCGAACGGGAGCTGCCGCAGGAAGGCCTTGCCGCCGATCATGAAGCAGTTCGTCATGATGACGCCGTCCTGCCGGCCGAACTCGAAACCGACCCGGTTGGCGTTAAAGTACTCCGGCTCGGTCCCTGCCGGCGCCACACGCGAGACGAACCAGTGGATGTCTTCGAACCGGCTGACGTCCGCGCCGCCCGACAGGTGGAAGCCCATGTGGTGCACGAAGCCGGTAATGTCGCGGAAGAGGCTCTGGCCCGTGTTCGAGCCGCCCGGCGCGCTGGAGATGCCCATCCACGCGCCGTCGAAGACGATGCTCTCGATCCCCACGTTGCTCCCGAGCAGCTCGATGGCGGCCGGGTAGCGCTCGGGCTTCCGCGTGTTCAGGTTGTCCGGGTAGAGGATGGCCAGCCCCTTCAGGCCGCAGTAGCTGCTGAGCCGGAACGCCGGCCCGGACTTGTGGCGCACCAGGACCTTGGTGACGCTGCCCTCCCAGGCGGCCCCTTCGCCCTGGATGCGCACGAAGTTGGGCAACTCCACGGTCCCGGTCAGCACGTAGCTCCCCGCAGGCACATTCACGAGGCCGCCCGCCGCGGGCAGCGCCGCCACAGCCTGCCTGAAGGCCGCGGTATCGTCGCCCGCACCGTCGCCCCCGGCGCCGAAGGCGGCGACCGATACGCTTCGCGCGGGTTCCAGGAGCTGCGCGGCGGCGTGGCGGTTCGGCCAGGCGGACAGGATCGCCGCCACGGCAAGCGCGGTCATCAAGGAGATGGATCGAGTGCGGCGCATGGTTGGGCCTCCTCCGGTCGCCGGGTCCGACACCACAGCGCCGCATGAACCATAGCATAAGCTGCGGTGGGCGCGCCCAGCGACACCGCGCCCACGCAGGAACCGGCCGCCTCGGCGGGGAACTTGCGGGCATGAACACTCGCATCCTCGCGGCGCTGGCCGCCTTGCCGCTCTGCCTGCCCGCCCTGGCCCAGCAGGCCGCGGCGCCCGCTCCGGCCGCCATCCGCGCCTACCCGATCCATGCCGACGGCGGCCTGGTCTACACGCCGCTCTCCGACGAGGCACGCCGCACCGGGGCCCTGGCCCGCTACGATTGGGCTCCCCGGCGCACGGTGGTCGCGAAGCTGGGCGGATGCACGCTTACGGCGGCTGTGCCCGTAGCCGCCCGGCCCTACGACGTGGTCCCCATCCCCTACACGCTGAGCTGGCAGGGCGAGCCCGCCTTCCCGCTGGCCGCCGAGGCCGTGGCGTTCGAGGATGAAGCCCGACGCAAGGGGCGCGACCTCTTCGACCTGGCCCTGCCGGGGCGGCTGGACCTGAAGGTGAAGTACCTGGGCTCCATCACCGGCCACATGAAGCCCGGTGGACGCCACAACCTGAAGGCCGA
This sequence comes from uncultured Chthonomonas sp., assembly GCA_903885605.1. Lineage (GTDB taxonomy): Bacteria > Armatimonadota > Chthonomonadetes > Chthonomonadales > CAJBBX01 > CAJBBX01. Next base: position 66,222 of record CAISJD010000022.1, read on the forward strand.
CAACAGCGACAAGCCCGGCGTCTACCCGCCCTTCACGCGCAGTCCCATGGTCCGGTCCGGCGTGGTGGAGGCGGGCGACATCCTCTGGTTCCGATTCCGGGTGACGAACACCGGCGACACGATCCTCGATCCTGAGGGCTTCGGCGGCTGGGGCCTCTACCCCGAGCTTCAGCGACGCAAGGGCGATAAGTACGAGTATTACAGTCACCACTATAACCTTTACATCCGCGACAAGCAGGCGCTTTACCCTGGGGAGAGCCGCGACTTCTGGGTGAACTTCACGTCGGACCGGACCACGGACTCCTACCGGATCGAGCCCGGCGACTACCGCATCGACTTCCGCTCCTACTTCCGCTTCTACCGCGACTGGAACGACTGGGTAAACATGTGGGAGGGGGCATGGATGACCCTCGCCCAGATGCCCATCACCGTGGCCGACCAGCCCCGCCAGGCGCCCGTGGAGCCGCTGAAGGTGACCATGACCGACGCCGGCGTGCCGAACAAGCTCACCCGGTACATCCACACCTTCCAGGAGTTCATGACCACCTTCGACGCGTGGCAGAAGCCGCCCGCTTCGGGCAGGCGCTCGGTGCAGGGCACTCTCTACCTGCAGGTCGCGCCCTGGACCCGCCACGTGGTGCTGAAGCTCGTGGCGGCCGGCCCGGTTCGCTGCAAGACGGTGGCCGTGCCGATCCTCCTCGCGGGTGGCCTGCCGACGCTGAAGCCCAACCTCCACGCCGCCAACTGCATGGTGGAGAAGGGCCGCCGCGTGCCTGCGGTCTACTCGCAGCTGATGTCCGACATGCGCGCCAACATCCAGACGAGCCCCACGCCGGAGACGCAGATCATCGCGGACATCCGGCGCATGAAGGAGTGCGGCATCAACGTCTGCGCCACCACGGCCATGCCCTGGCTCTACGCCGATGCGGGAAGCCCGCGTGAAAACCACCCCGGCGACGCCATGAAGTACTCGCTGGACGTGGCCCGCCGCGAAGGCATGAAGCTGGAGGCCTGGGGTAGCTACCCCTATGACCGCAGCACCGTGGCCGACATCTACAACTGGGTCACCGGCTCGTCGCTGAAGATGAACACCTACATGACAAACGGCTACCCGGCCGTGAGCCATGCCGAGCCGGCCATCGCACGCGCCAACGCCGCCATCTGGCTCTACCAGTTCCGGCGCTGGGGCGACGGCTACGCGCAGTTCGAGAACGGCGCCATCCCCTTCGGCACTGAGGATACGCGGGGCTGGATGCGGCAGGACGTGCACACCCGCTTCCCCCTCGGCGACCTGACCAAGGGCGCATTCCGCACCTGGCTCCGGGATCGGTACCGGACCGTGGAGCGCATGAACACGGCGTGGGGCTCACGCTTCGAGGACTTCGACAGCGTGGACCCCGAGGCCGGCGCGGCAGTGAACATGTTCGGCCACCGCTTCGAGTATCTGAACGCGGCCAACCTGTTCCATGACTGGAGCCCGGCCATGGCCGACTACGACGCCTTCCGCACCTGGATGCGCTGCAAGAACTACGCCGAGTCGCGCGACATCATCCGCAAGGTGGTCCCGCAGGCCGCCATGTTCCTCCGCACGGAGGGCGCCAACGCGATCGTAGAGGGGCTGAGCCCGGCCGATCCGAACCCGCACTACCGACACGCCTACTACAGCCAGCGCCGCGTGGCAGCTGAGGCCGAAATGATCCGGAAGTCCGGCGCCTTCGCCTACCACTCCGACTACATCACGCTCCCCTACACGCCGTCCGAAGTTCGCAAGCTCACCGCCATGGGCGTGAAGCAGGGCATCGTGCCGGCCTGGCTACCGCAGTTCGACAATATGCGCGACATCGCCGTCAACGAGAAGTACGGCACCGACTACACGGTTAACTTCAACGCCGACCGCCCCGTGAAGGGAGCCATGATGCACGTGCTGACGGCGGTCTACCCCTGGTTCCAGGCTGTCTCCGAGGCCGGAGGCATTCCCGGCATCCTCTGGGACGACCTCCAGTGCGACGGCTTCGCCACCGAAACCCAGCAGCGCGAACTCCTCCTCTTCAAGGCCGCTATGGCCCGCTACCTGTCCTCGCCCGCAGGCCGCAAGGCTGCGGCCACGGGAGTGCGGAAGCCCGACCGATCATGGCTGAAGCAGGTGACGCCGAAGGCCTGCTACACGCTGCCCAGGGGCTGACGCACGGAGGAGAAGACGACGGGCGAAGCGTTCGCGTAGCGGTTCGTCCATCTCGTTCGGTCGAACCCGCGCGGACGGAGGGATCGCCACCACCTCCCTCCCGGCCGCACGGCGGTCGCTGTGCGCGGCTCGAAGCTGTGCCGAGGTGAGGAGCATTCGGGCCACGTCGTTCATGCCCTCACCGACCCCTCTCCCAGCGCACCACGCCATAGCGGCCCCGGGCTCGGTGGCGCTGGAAGAGGGCGAACGGCAAGCGTCAAGCCTCCTCGGCGCTACGCCGCCTCGACGACCGCCTTCGTCTTGCTCAAGCCCTTGCTGGCTGCCTCCAGGGGTTCCATGCGCCAGTAGGCCTCGCTGAAGAGCTCCACGGAGAGGGGGCCCTGGAAGCCGATCTCGCCGAGTATGCGCATCACCTTCGCCATGGGCGCCACGCCGTCGCCGGGCCAGACGCGGTCTCCGTCGCCGATCTTTGCCCGGGGCGGGTCGGCGGGGTAGTCGTTCATGTGGAAGACGCCCAGCGCACCGCCATTGATCGTCCGGAGGCCGTCGAAGGGCGAGCCGCCCTTGTAGAGGTGGTAGACGTCAGCCAGGATGCAGGCCTTTGGGTGGCCGGACATGGAGGCGGCGTAGGCGGCCTCGCCCAGCTTGCCCAGCGTCTTGGAGAAGCCCCAGACCTCGACCTGCGGCGTCACACCGGCGGCATCGCCGATCTCCAGGATAGCGCGGTAGCGCTCGGCGACGGCGTCCAGGCTCATGCCCGCCACATCCACGGCGCCCATGGCCGGCGCGGCGATGCGGGTGCCGCCGATCTTAGCGATGAGGTCCATGTCGCGCTTCATCTGCTCCAGGCCTGCCTTGCGCCTGGCCGGGTCGTCCACCACCCACTCGGCGAACCCGATGGCGCTCTCCACGGTGAGGCCCAGGTCGACGATGCGCGCGGCGATCTCGGGCAAGCGGCCACCGGCCTTCTGGAAGCGCTCCACCTCCTCAACCCAGGGCTCGATGGCCTGGTAGCCCGCGCGGGCGGCCACTTCCACGATCTCGGGCAGGTCGAGTTTCTGCCCCCGAATGGTGCTCGTGTTCAGGCAGTAACGGAACGTGCCGGCCTCCATGGCTACATCCTCCCGGGCAAACGGTCTACGGGACGCCGCATGGGGCGCCCCGCGCGTTATGCTACAGCTTACCGGGCTTTGGCCGGGTTCTCCATGCCCCCCTCTGTCGCTCACGAAGTGAGTGACTTGGCCTTCCCGCCTGCGTGATGGAGGCCGTCAGCGTCATCGCCTACCTCACGCGCACGCACCCTACGTCGTAGGGGCCGACCTCGCCGGTGATTACGGCTATTCCGCCTTGCCTCCGCGCCTGCGCCGGGACGCCGCGCCAGAGGTCGTCGATGCGGGCGGCGGGGGAGGCCGGCAGGGCGAGCAGCTCCCCGCGCAGCGTGGCCGGCGTGGCGTTGTAGAACGTGTAGATCGTCTCGCCGCCGAGGCGGAAGCGGTTGGCGTAGAGGCCCGGGCGTAGCGTGGGGACCAGCGGGTCGGCCCGGCCGAGGCCGAAGGTGCGGCTGTGGCCGTGCAGGATAGCGTAGCATCGGCGAATGGCGGCCCGCGTTTCCGGCGCGAACCACTCCGCGGCGGGGCCTTCCAGCCAGAGCGCCTCGCCGTTGAAGAAGGCCTGCTTGACGCCCGTGGCCCAGGAAGCGGTGGGTTGGTCGCAGTAGAGGATCTCGATGGTCTTGAAGCCGGGCAGGCAGAAGCGCGCGGCGTTCAGCGGGACACGGGTCACGGTGCCGTAGGCCTGGTTCATGGCGTAGGTGAAGGAGCCGTCCTGCATCTCCGAGTTCACATCGACGGGCGTCTCCTCGGAGTAGATGGCGACCCCCGGACCCACCGCCCGGCGGATGCGGGCCAGCATGCCGCTCTCGGCGGTCACCGAGTAGCTGGGCACGGCGTGGCCGTGGTTGGGCGCCCAGCAGTCCTTGCCCACGTCGCCGAAGCCGAACTCATCGACGTACATGCCGTTCGGGCCCAGGTTCGCCAGGGCGTCGGCATAGGTCTTCGCCTGGATGGTGCGCCACGGCTCCACGGCGGGGCAGATGAAGCGCTCGGTGCTTTCCGGGTAGAAGGCGGGCGCGCCCTGCCTGTTCAGGATCTGCCATTGGCTCGCCTCGGGGTTCTTGCCCAGCTTCCCGTTGCTCTCCAGCAGGTAGCCCTCGATGTAGAGCCCCGCGGGTACGCCCTGCGCCTTCACGCCGGCCATGGACCTCGCCAACCCCTCCTTGCCGCCGCTCAGGTAGGGCCACGGCTCGGTGTCGCCGGGGCGGGCGTAGCTGCGGCCGTGGGGGCCGGCGTTGCCCCAGTCGAACAGGTGGAGGTAGTCGATGCCGCCAAACTCGGCCTTCGCCTCGGTGACGGCCCGCTGCAGGTCGATCTGCTTGCCGTCGTCCAGCGGGTCGAGCCAGTGGAGGAAGCGCTGCCGGAAGTTGAAGACCTGCAGGAACCAGGGCTTGCGCGGGGCGAGCGGCCGGTACCAGGAGGCCACCCAGGATCGGTAGGCCTCCAGCCCGGCGGCGGCGCGGCCGTCCGTGATCTCTAACGCTACAGGGGCCAGGTCGCAGGTCCCGCCGGGCCGCAGGTCGGCGCTGAGCTCGACGCCGGCGGTGAGGGCGCCGCCCGACTTGGTCAGCAGGTAGCGCTTCTGCAGGCAGTCCCGGTCCTCGCTACGGAGGGTGACGCCTACGCCGGCTGCCGGAGCGAAGGTATCGACGAACTGCAGCGGGAAGAGGCCGGAGTAGCGCTCGGAGTAGGCGCAGTCGCGGTTGTCCAGCGCCGCTCCGCGCTTGGGGTAGAGGTACCAGCCGCCGGACGCGCCGCCGGGCAGCGTGTAGGGCCCGACACGCAGGCGCACGACGAGCCGATGGGACGCGGTGGCGCCCCAGACGTCGCCGTAGGCCATGAAGCCATTGGGCACAGGGGCGATGACCAGGCGGAGGCACACGCCCGGGTCGGCCGCGATGCTGTAGGTTGCCTCGGCATGGCCCTTGTGCATGGCAGGTTCGGCGGCCGGCATGAGGCGCACCGACTTGCCGTCGAGCTCAACCTGCAGCAGCGGGCGTGGCGCGGCGATGAGGGGGCGGCCCGAGGGTCTCGCCTTGAGGCTCCGCAGAGCGGGCGCGCCGGAGAAGTCGATCTCCGCCGAGCAGCGACCCGCGGTGACACGGACCAGGCGGCCGGAGAGGGCGAGGCGGGCGCCGCCCGGCGCGCCCCCCGGTGCGCGATGCGCGGGCAGCCCGGCCACCGGCAGGTCGGGGCGGGCCATGCGTGCGCTGGATCTGCGGACCGAGACCGCCTGCAGGCGCAGCGAGGCCTGGGCGCAGGTATCGACCACGCCCACGGACGCCAGCCGCCGCGCCGGGTCCGCCGGTACTGCCAGCGCCTGCGCGCCCTGGGCCAGGCCCGGAAGGCCGCCGGGGAGGCCCACGGGCATGTGATCGTCGATGGTACCGTCTGCGTAGGACAGGCGCACACGGAAGCGATCAACGTCGCGGATGGCCCGCAGCGCGCCG
>CAISJD010000023.1 GCA_903885605.1 uncultured Chthonomonas sp.
CTCGGTCCCTCCTCGCACGGCGGCGCGAAGGCGCTCGGCCGAGGCCGCATCCTGGAAGAAGGGCGAAAACTGCAGGTTCACCAGGGCAACCGTCACGCCGTGGTCTAGGAACCAGTCCACCATGGCGGACGCCTCTCCGAACTGCGAATAAGGAATGTAAAGCGAATGCCCCTCGTTTCCCCATAGGTACCGGCGGTCCAGGCCGAACCCCCGCGTCTCCTCGAAGAGGACGACCTGGGTTCCTGCCGGCGTGTTGGCGTTAATCCACTCTTCCGATGCGGCGCAGTTCACCTGCCGCTGCACATGGCGGCGGTCGGTCTCGGGGCTTGCCGCCCGTTCTACGGCTCCCGGCAGGCGCGGCAGGAAGACCACGCCGGTGAAGGCGCACTGCAGCGCCAGCACAGCGGCCGCCAGCATCGCGCCGGGACGGCCCCGATGCGGCGAAAGCAGCGCCGCGGTTCCCGCCACACAGACCAGCGGCGCCAGTGGGATGAGGTAGCGCACGTACTGCATGCTGAGGCTCCACGCCACGAACCAGCAGGCCGCAATCCCCAGCGCCGAGCCGCCGACGCGTCCCAGAGGACGGTAGACCAGGGCCGCGCCGAGCAGCGCCAGCAACCCCATTCCGAGGTGCGACTCCGCGCCCGGGCTGTTGTAGTTGCTGAAGAGCCTGGGCACGCTCACCAGCGCGAACGGGCCGAGCAGCAGGTTGCGTATGCGGTCACCCGCCGCGGGTGGCACGTGGACCGGGTTCCGCGCCGCGACCAGGTCATCGCCCGGCCGGGCCGGACGCGCATCAAGGCCGAAGCTCGTCTGCTCGCCCGAGTAGCGTTGGGCCAGGTCGGCGTTCCAGTACCGCCCGCCAAAGAGCTTGTAGGCAAATGGGTAGACCGGGTTGCCCGTCTGGACCCAGGCCTTCACGTAGAACGGCGCACCCAGCGCCACTGCGCAGGCTGCGTAGGCCAGAACCGCCCGGGGCCTCCGGCCGGATACGAGAACCCACCCGCCGAGCAGCGCCGCCGGTACCAACGAGAGCGTCTTGACGCCGAGCGCCAGTCCCGCGAAGAGCCCTGCAGCGCCGGCGGTGCGGTCCGATCGCGATGTGGCGTAGTCGGCGGCGAGGGCGAAGGCGACGGTGGTCATTAGCGCCTGGGCTATGTCGATGTAGGCGGTGCCGGCTTCCCATAGGGCCACCGGGGTCAGCGCGCAAAGGGCCGCGGCGAACGCGCCGGCGCCGGGGCGTGCCGCCCGATCTCCCAGGCCGGCCACGGCGATCAGCAGCAGGACGAAGCACCACCAGTGGATGAGCTTGGCCAGCGCAGGGCCCTGCAGGGCCAGGCCCAGCGTGTAGAGCATCTGCGTGAGGAACGGGAAGTTGGAGTGGTGGTCCGTGGGCAGGAAGATGATGCGCCCGGCGGCCAGGTACTGCTTGGGCGCCGCAAGATGATAGGAGAGCGAGTCCCATTCCATGGCGTCGGGCAGGTTGAAGGCGCTGACCAGTGAGCCCGCGAGGCAGGCGACGATCACGGCGCCGGAGGCCAGTCGCAGCCAGTCCAGACGCCCGGACCTGGGCAGCCAGGCCGCGGCCATGCCCCGGATATCCGTCAGCATGGGTCGCCGGCCGGCCACTCCTGCCGCCGCCAGGAGCGCGAGGAGCACGATGAAGGCCGTCCGGTTCAGCAGGCCCGCCAGGCCCACAGCCAGGATCGCGTAGCCGAGCAGGCCCATGCCCAGAGCGCCGGACGCCGCAAAGCGCACCTCGGCGGACTCCGGCTCCACGCGCATGGCTCGGAGGCAAGCGCGTCCGGCTGCGCCGCACAGCGCGGCGATCACGACCAGCAGCAGTAAGGCCATCAGAGGGCCTCCATCGAGGCGCGCATCTGAGGCCTACCGGCGTCCATGCCGACCTCCACCCGGCCCAGGAGCTTCGCGTGGCATCCCGCCTGGACGATCAGCGTCTCGCCGACGCGCTCGCCCTCGGGTAGCGTGGCGTGAGTGTGGCCGCCGACGATGAGGTCGATCCCGGGCGCCGCCTGGGCGATCTCGCGGTCGCGGGCGAGGCCACAGTGGCTGACGCAGACCAGCAGGTCGCACAGGTCGCGCATCTCGGCGCAGAGGTCCCGCGCCGTGCCGACCGGATCGTCGAAGACGTAGGCCGAGACCGCCGCCGCCGCCATTCGCTCAGTGACCATGGGCACCATCACGCCGAACACGCCCACGCATACAGGCCCCGCTGCCTCGAAGAGGTGGCTCCTGAGCGTGGGTACGGTTACGCCCGCCTTGCGCGCCCGCACATTGGCGCAGAGGACAGGGAATTCGGCGCACGATACCTTGGTTCTGAAGCCCAGGGCGGTCACGTGGAATTCGCGGTTGCCGGTGGCCATGGCATCGTACCCCGCCCGGCTCATCCGCTCCAGCATCGGCTCGCCGCCGGGCCGGAAGGTGATGTTCCCGGAGCTCACGGCATCGCCGGCGTCCAGCAGCAGGCCGGCTGCGCCGATCTCGGCCCGCGCCCTGCGTAGCCGCGTCACCTGATCCGGCATGAGGTGCCCGTGCATATCGTTGGTATGGAGGATGGTGATTGCGCTCATGCCGCGCCAACCATGAAACAGGTCGACGCGTGGCGCCGTCTACTGGTGTGTAGGCGCCGCAGCACATCGCACTGCGGCGAGACGCTGTTTCGCGGTCGGGCCTTACCGTTCGAAGCCAAGGAGGTAGGAGTCATGTCCGAAAGCACCGTGGCATCATCGGCGACTGGTCAGACGTGGGATTACAAGCTGCTGAGTATCCATGCCCGCCACAACGACAAGCTGGAAGAGACGCTGAAGGAGCTGGGCGGCCAGGGGTGGGAGCTGGTGTTCGTCAGCGAGGAGGCGGCCAACGAGTTCCGCCTGATCCTCAAGAAGCCCCTGGCGTGACGTCATCGTTCCCTAGTTCTCCCGGAGCCGCGGCCCTTGCCGGTCGCGGCTCACCCAGCAGCGTTACATACCGTACCCCAGACAGCGCGCGAGCCTGCAACCGGGAGGTCGGGTCTTGACCGTCCACGACATCACCCAGTTGCTCGGACCCGGCACGCCCGTCTGGCCGGGCGATACCCCGCCCACTGTGACGCGCACGTCGAGCATCGAGGCGGGCGACCTCTGCACCACCTCGTGGCTCAGCGTCTCGGCCCATGTGGGCACGCACATTGACGCGCCTCGCCATCTCTTCGCCGCCGGCGCGGACACCGAGGCTATACCCCTCGCCGTCCTGGTCGGGCCGTGCGTCGTGCTTGCGGCGGGCGCCGGGCAACCGCTCTCGGCGGCCGAACTGGCCCCGTTGCTGCCTGACCCGGCGCCCGAGCGGCTGCTTCTACGCTTTGGAGCAGGGCTCCCGCCCGCCGCCGACGGCTGGGCAGGCGGCCTCTTGCCGGACGCCGCCGATCTTCTGGTCCGGCTCGGCGTGCGGCTCGTGGGCGTCAGCGGCCCTTCGGTGGAGCCGCCGGGCGATGCCCTGCCCGTCCACCTCCGGCTGTTGGGAGCCGGCATCGTGATCCTGGAGGGCATCGACCTGAGCGGCGCACCGGACGGACCCCACCAGTTGGTCTGCGCTCCCCTGCGATGGGCCGGGTTGGACGGCGCCCCGTGCCGGGCGCTCCTGCTGGAGGCGTAAGCCCGAGCTAAGGGTCGAACCGCGTCTCGCCGGGGACAATCCGGCATCCGCAGGCCCAGGCCGACGCGGGCATCCGCTTGCATCCTTCCGGTTGGGCCTCGGTCACCAGCAAGCAACCGTGGCCCGCGCCGACCGTGACCCCGGCGGCGCCCTGCGCCACGATGAGGCCCGGCTCGGCCTGGCCCTCCACACGTTGTGCCGACCAGACCTTCACTCGCTTGCCGCACAGCGTCGTCACCGCGCCCGGCCTCGGCGCCATGGCCTGGACGCGTCGCAGGCACCGGTCGGCGGGCTCATCCCAGCGGATGCGGGCGTCGTCGGGCGTGATCGGCGCGGCGTAGGTGCTGCGCGAGCCGTCCTGCGGGATGCGCGTCACGGTGCCCGCCGCCAGGCCCTCCAGCGTCTGCAGCAGCAACTCCGCGCCCATCTCCGCCAGCCGCGCCGTCAAGGTCCCGGTGTCGTCGCCGGGCTCGATGGGCGTCTCGCGGCAGAGCAGGATGTCGCCGGTATCGAGTGTGGCGTCCATGAACATGGTGGTCACGCCCGTGGCTGCATCGCCCTCCAGGATGGCCCTGTGGATCGGTGCGGCGCCGCGCCAGCGCGGAAGCAGGGAGGCGTGCACGTTCACCGGGCCGAGGCTGGGCGCGTCCAGCATGGCCCGCGGGATGATCTGCCCGAAGGCGGCCACCACCAGGGCGTCAGGCCGCAACTCTGTCACCTGCGCCACGAACTCGGGAGTTCGGACCCGCGGCGGCTGGGCCACCGGGATGCCGGCCTCGTCGGCGGCCAGGCGCACGGGCGTGCATGTGGTGCAACGCCCGCGGCCGCGCGGACGGTCCGGCTGCGTCACCACGAGCGGCACATCGGCGCCGCCCTCCAGGAGCCGCCGAAGCGTGGGCACGCAGAACTCGGACGAGCCGAAGACGATCACTCGCATGGGCGCTGCCTAGGGCTCCTGTTCCGGCTTGGCGTCCGGGTCGGCGGGCTCCGACCACTCCAGCGTGCTGGGATTAGCGCGGTCTATGTACAATATGCCGTCGAGGTGGTCGATCTCGTGCTGGATTACCCGTGACTCGAGTTCATCGGCGCGCACCGTGACGGGCCGTCCGAGCAGGTCCAGCGCCTTGACGATGATGGCGTTGGGGCGCGTGACCTCGCCGTGCAGCAGGGGGATTGAGAGGCATCCCTCCTCTCCCGTCTGCTCTCCCTTGGCGGAGACGATGCGCGGGTTGATGAGCGAGCGGATCGGCGCATCGTCCTCGGCGCCGCGGTAGACGATGACCCTCAGCAGGACGCCCACCTGCGGGGCCGCCAGTCCGATGCCGTTGCTCGCGAGCATGGTGGCCTTCATTCGGTCCACAAGCTCGCGGGTCTCGCGACCGGGTCTTCCCACCGGCTGCGCCTTGGCGCGGAGCACCGGCTCTCCGTAACGGACGATGCCGTCCGTCCGTGCCTGCCAGTTGGCCCGAACCTCGTCGGGCACCACAATGTCTAGCATACTTACCCTCTACGCGTGTTTCAGTCCAAGCTCGGGGCCGAGCGCTGCGCACCCCAGCTACCTACCATGATAGCGTACGCCCGGCCGGCGGTCCAAGTCGCCGGGAGTCGCCGGGAGCGCGGGTAGAATATCGCGGCAATCTTACGGGCCCGTGGCCCGGAGACGATAGCATGCGCAAGGAGGACTGCACTGCATGAGCAACAATAAGCGCGTCTGGCTGTTCCAAGAAGGCAACGCGACGCTACGCGACCTGCTTGGAGGCAAAGGCGCCAACCTGGCGGAGATGACCAACATCGGACTCCCGGTTCCGCCCGGCTTCACGATCACCACCGAGGTCTGCACCGAGTACTACGAGAACGGTAAGCAGCTCCCCGACGGCCTGATGGGCGAGATCAAGACCGCCCTGGCGGACGTCGAGGCCAACATCGGCAAGACGTTCGGCGACAACGCCAACCCGCTTCTGGTCTCTGTCCGCTCCGGCGCCAAGTTCAGCATGCCGGGCATGATGGACACGATCCTCAACCTGGGCCTGAACGACGAGACCATCAAGGCCGTTATCGCCCAGACCGGCAACGACCGCTTCGCCTACGATGCCTACCGCCGCCTGATCATGATGTACTCCGACGTGGTCATGGACGTGCCCAAGCACGAGTACGAGCACATCTTCTACGCCATGAAGGCGAAGCTCGGCGTCTCGCAGGATACCGAAGTCGGCGCCGCCGACCTGAAGGAGCTTTGCGAGCAGTTCAAGGCGCACACCGTCGAGCGCGCCGGCAAGCCCTTCCCGCAGGATGTCGTAGCGCAGCTGCAGCTGGCCGTCGAGGCCGTCTTCCGCTCCTGGAACAACGACCGCGCGATCCTCTACCGCAAGAAGGAGAAGATCAGCGACTCTATCGGCACCGCCGTCAACGTGCAGTCCATGGTCTTCGGCAACACCGGCAACGACTCCGGCACCGGCGTGGCCTTCACCCGCAACCCGGCCACCGGCGAAAAGAAGCTCTACGGCGAGTACCTGATGAACGCCCAGGGCGAGGACGTGGTCGCAGGCGTCCGCACGCCCATGGACATCCAGTCCCTGGCCGAGCAGAACCCGACCATCTACAACCAGTTCGCCGACATCGCCAACAAGCTTGAGAACCACTACCGCGATGTGCAGGACATCGAGTTCACCATCGAGCACGGCCGCCTGTACATTCTACAGTGCCGTTCCGGCAAGCGCACCGGCACCGCCGCCGTGAAGATCGCGGTGGACATGGTGGGCGAGGGCCTGATCACGAAGGAAGAGGCGGTTGCCGCCCGCGTGACCCCCGAGCTCCTCGAGCAGACGATGCACCCGCACTTCGTCTCCAAGCCCAAGGACCGCATCATCGCCAAGGGCATGAATGCCGGCCCCGGCGCTGCTACAGGCAAGGTGGTCCTGGACTCCGAGACCGCGGTAGCGCAGAACAAGAAGGACCCGTCGGTTCCCCTGATCCTCGTCCGCGAAGAGACCAACCCGGATGACCTGGGCGGCATGCTTGCCAGCAAGGCCGTCCTCACCAGCCGCGGCGGCCGCACCTCGCACGCAGCACTGGTGGCCCGCCAGTTCGGCATTCCCACCATCTGCGGCTGCAACGACATCAAGATCGACCATGCCGCCCGCACCGTCACCGCGGGCTCCGTCGTCCTGAAGGAGGGCGATTGGATCTCCATCGACGGCACCGAGGGCATCGTCTACTCCGGCCAACTGGCCACCGAAGCGCCCAAGGAGGCGGGTGAGGTCGGCGAGCTCATGAAGTGGGCCGATGGCTTCCGCAAGCTGGGCGTCCGCGCCAATGCCGACACGCCCGAGCAGGCCGCCGAGGCGCTTGAGCTGGGCGCCGAGGGCATCGGCCTCTGCCGCACCGAGCACATGTTCCTGGGCGACCGCGTGCCGCTGGTCCAGAACATGATCCTCGCCGAGAATGAGGACGAGCGCAACGCCGCCCTGGCAGCCCTCCTGCCGCTGCAGCGCGAGGACTTCGTCGGCATCTTCAAGGCGATGAAGGGCAAGCCGGTGACGGTTCGCCTGATCGACCCGCCGCTGCACGAGTTCCTGCCCAACCAGTCGGAGCTCCTCGTCGAGCTGACCAAGCTCGAGTGCACCGACCCGACCTCCGACAAGCTGCCGGGCCTCCGCAAGATGCTGGCCGCCGTCCGCGACATGCATGAGGCCAACCCCATGCTGGGCCTCCGCGGCTGCCGCCTCAGCATCTACATGCCGGGCATCGTCCAGATGCAGGTGGCCGCCATCATCGGCGCCGCGTGCGAAGTGAAGAAGGCCGGCCTCGACGTCCACCCCGAGATCATGATCCCGCTGATCGGGCACATCAATGAGCTCACCTGGGTGAAGAGCCGCCTCGAGCAGACTGCCCAGGCGACGATGAAGGCCGAGGGCGTGGAAGTCGACTACATGTTCGGCACCATGATCGAGATCCCGCGCGCCGCCCTCACGGCCGCAGAGGTCGCCGGCGAGGCGTCGTTCTTCAGCTTCGGCACGAACGACCTGACCCAGATGACCTACGGCATCAGCCGCGACGACGCAGGCAAGTTCATGCCGCTCTACATCGATCAGAAGATCTTCCCAGGCGACCCGACCGAGAGCATCGATCGCGCCGGCGTGGGCAAGCTGATGAAGATGTGCGTCCAGGACGCCCGCGAGGTCAACCCGAAGCTCAAGATCGGCATCTGCGGCGAGCATGGCGGCGACCCGAACTCCATCCAGTTCTGCCACATGATCGACATGAACTACGTCAGCTGCTCCCCGAAGCGCGTGCCCATCGCACGCTTCGCGGCGGCTCAGGCCAACCTCGCCGCAGCGGACCGCGACAAGTAGCCTAGCCCGTCATCCGACGGCCTCCACAGCGGCCGGCGTCCCTCCAGCAGGGGCGCCGGCCGTTGGCATGTGTGGCCCCGCCGTGGCCCTTCGACGATCTGCGGTGAATCCGCCATGCGCGTGAAACCATCACCTGCATTGCGTCGTATCATCCCATGAGACATGAGTGTGGTACACTCAAGTCACATTAGCCGAGCGGCCGCCTTGGCCGGCATGGGAGGCAGCATATGGACCTGAACCGTCTCACAGAGAGATCGCAGCAGGCATTGAGCGACGCGCAGACGCTTGCCATCCGTGGCGGCCGATCGCAGGTCGATCCGGACCATCTCCTCGCCGCCCTGCTCCAGCAGGAGAACGGACTGGCCCCGGCGGTGCTGCAGGCCGCGGGTGTGCGGGTTCCGGCGCTTCAGGTGACGGTGGCCGCCGCGCTGGAGCGCAAGCCTCGGCTCAGTGGGGGCGGGTTCGAGCCGGGTAAGGTGACCATCACAACCGACCTGGCCGCAGCGCTGGCCCGCGCCGAGGAGGAGGCGAAGCGGCTCAAGGATGAGTACATCTCCGTTGAGCACCTCGTGCTCGCCCTGGCCGACGACACGGGCCGGGGCTCCACGGGCCGCCTCCTCACCGAGGCCGGCGCCACCCGTGACGCGATCCTCGCTGCCCTGCAGTCGGTCCGCGGCAACCAGCGCGTCACCAGCGCCAACCCCGAGGCGACCTATGAGGCGCTGGAGCGCTATGGCCGCGACCTCGTGGACGAGGCCCGGCGCGGCAAGCTGGACCCGGTCATCGGCCGCGACGCCGAGATCCGCCGTGCCATCCGCATCCTGCTTCGCAAGACCAAGAACAACCCGGTCCTCATCGGAGAGCCGGGCGTGGGCAAGACCGCCATCGTGGAGGGCCTGGCCCAGCGCATCGTCCGCGGCGACGTGCCCGAGGGGCTCAAGGACAAGTCCGTCTTCGCGCTGGACATGGGAGCGCTGGTGGCAGGGGCCAAGTATCGCGGCGAGTTCGAGGAGCGCCTCAAGGCCGTGCTGAATGAGGTGAAGCAGAGCGACGGCCGTGTCCTCCTCTTCATCGATGAGCTGCACACCATCGTCGGCGCGGGCAAGGCCGAGGGTTCGATGGACGCCGGCAATATGCTTAAGCCCATGCTGGCCCGAGGCGAGCTCCACTGCATCGGCGCCACCACGCTGGACGAGTACCGCAAGCATCTGGAGAAGGATGCCGCCCTGGAGCGCCGCTTCCAGCCCGTTGTCGTAGAGCCGCCGACTGTGGAGGACGCGGTCTCCATCCTGCGCGGCCTCCGCGAGCGCTTCGAGCTGCACCATGGCGTGCGCATCCAGGACAATGCCCTGGTGGCTGCCGTCACCCTGTCGAGCCGCTACGTCACGGATCGCTTCCTGCCGGACAAGGCCATCGACCTAGTGGACGAGGCCTGCGCCATGATCCGATCAGAGATCGACAGCATGCCGTCGGAGCTGGACGAGATCACCCGGCGGACCATGCAGCTTGAGATCGAGGAGCAGGCGCTGGGCAAGGAGACCGACCGCGCAAGCAAGGAGCGCCTGCAGGCGCTACGCCGTGAGCTGGCCGACCTGCGAGAGCGGGGCTCCGCCATGAAGGCGCGCTGGCAGTCGGAGAAGGATGCCCTGAAGGTCGTGCAGGAGCTCCGGGGCGACCTGGAGGCCCTGCGCCACGACCTTGAGGTGGCCGAGCGAGACTACGACCTGGGCAAGGCCGCGGAACTCAGGCACGGCCGCCTGCCGCAACTGGAAGCCCGCATGGCGGAGGCCCAGGCGGCCGCTTCAGGCAACGCCTCCCGGTTGCTCCGCGAGGAGGTCACCGAGGAAGAGATTGCAGACGTCGTGTCGCGCTGGACCGGTGTACCCGTATCGCGCATCATGGAAGGTGAGCGCGAGAAGCTGCTCCACCTGGATGAGGAGCTGCACAAGCGCGTGGTCGGCCAGGAGGAGGCGGTGCAGCTCGTGGCCGATGC
>CAISJD010000024.1 GCA_903885605.1 uncultured Chthonomonas sp.
ACAGCCGCACTTGGTCCCGTCCGGCGCCAGCCCCGCCAGGAAGAACCCGTCGCCGCCCAGCCGCGCGGTGTTACGGCGGAACGTGTTGTGGCAGGAGGCGCACACCACCACAAAACCGGCCGCATCGGCGCCCATGTGGCCGAAGTGGAGGCCACCCTCGCGGGGCTCGAAGCGACAGCAGTAGTCCGCAGAATTCCCCTCGAAGAGGCTGTCGCAGGTGGCGGAGAGGTAGAAGCCGAAGCCGCTGTTGTAGTTGGCCTGGTTGCACCGCACGGTGAGGCCCGAGCAGCCGTAGGCCAGCAAGCCGCTCTGCTGGTGCTGCAGGTCGTTCCCCTCCACCACCGACTCGGTAACGCCGTCCAGCAGGATGCCGCCGCCGTACGCGCCCTCGGCCGGCAGCCATATATCGAGGAAGAGGGTGTTGGGCGCCTCCTCGGCGGTGGCCGTCACACGGTTGCCCTGCAGTATCAGGCCCGACGACCGCGATGCTGCGATGCCGTGGCGGTACTCGGACAGGCAGAGGTCGCGCACGGTGACGCCACGAACGCCCTCCATGCCGACACCCGCTCCCCGGCGTCCCGCGCCCACCAGCAACGCGCCCCCGCCGTCCAGTGTCACGCCGTCGGCCGCTACGGTCACGCCGCGAGGCAGGTGGTAGACGCCCGGCGCGAACCGCGTGTCGCGGCGGATGACCATGCCGTCGGTGGGGGTGATCGTCTCCACGGCGCGCTCCTACTCGCCGCCCGTCGGCCCGGCCTGCTCGGCCATGGTGAGCGAACTCACCCGAGCCGCCACCTTCCCGGCGATGGAACGGAAGGCCGCCGCGTGGGCCGAGCCCGGCTCGAGCAGGATCGACGGCAAGCCCTGGTCGCCGCCGTCGCACACGACCGGGTCCATGGGCACCGCGCCCAGGAAGGGCACGCCCAGCTCCACGGCCGCCTGTTCGCCGCCGCCGGAGCCGAACATGGCGGTGATCTCGCCGCAGTGCGGGCAGGCGAAGCCGCTCATGTTCTCCACAACGCCCAGGATGGGCAGCGGACGCTCGGTGGACTCCTCCAGGGCGCGGAACATGAGGATCGACTTGTTGGCGATGCGCCGGGCCACATCCTGCGGGGTCATGACGACGACCACACCGGTGAGCGGCATCAGCTGCGCCAGGCTCATGGGCGCGTCGCCCGTGCCCGGTGGCAGGTCCACCACAAGGTAGTCGAGGTCGCCCCAGGCCACGTCGCCCAGGAACTGGCTCAGGGCCTTGCCGATCATCGGTCCGCGCCATAGCACGGCCTTGTCCTCATCCAGGAAGAAGCCGATGGACATGACCTTGACGCCGTGCTTCTCGATCGGCTGGATCATCTGGCCGTCGGTCTCGGGGCTCTCCGTGATGCCCATCATGATCGGCACCGTGGGCCCGTAGATGTCGGCGTCCAGCAGGCCCACCGAGGCGCCGGTCTGGGCCAGCGCCACCGCCAGGTTGCAGGAGACGGTCGACTTGCCGACGCCGCCCTTGCCGCTGGCCACGGCAATGACGTGGCGCACGCCCGGCGCCAGTTCGCCCTGCAGCGCCGAGGCGCGCACCTGCGCGGTCATCTCCACGTTCACCACTTCCACGCCGGGCAGGGAGCGGACGGCCGCCTCGGCCTGCTCCTTGAGGAGCTCCTTCATGGGGCAGGCGGGCGTGGTCAGTTCCACCTTGAAAGCCACCGTGCCGCCGCAGATGCGTACATCCTGGACGAAGCCCAGGGTGACGATATCGCGACGCAGATCCGGGTCCTCGACGACCGCCAGCGCGGCCAGGACATCGGCCTCGAGTATCTGAGACAAAACGCGTACCTCCAGACGGGATTTGCGGCTGCGGGGCGCTCTTGGACGCCTCCGCCACGCCCGGACGTTGACGAACCGACGCCGGGCGGCTACACTGCTTACACGACCCAAACCTTGAAGGGAGACCCTCTCCAGATGGCCAAGCGCGTACTCGTTGTGGGCGGATGCCCCGCCCCTTACCACCGGCTAGAGCCGGTGGTTGCGCCGATCACGGACTGCCTCGTGGCAGCCGGCTTCGACGTGACCGTGACAGGAATCTACCATCCGGACGGCGGCGACGCATTCGTGGGCGACTACTCGGCCATCAGCGCCGAGAATCTGGCCGGCTACGACGCGCTGCTCCTCTACACCACCGGGGCGGAGACGCACGGCGCCGATGTCGATGCGATCGTCTCCTACGTGAAGGGCGGCGGCGCCCTCCTCGGCATCCACAACGCCGCGGACTCCTTCACCGCCAACCCCGACTTCGTCAAGCTAATCGGCGGCAAGTTCCGCACGCACCCGGCCCCGCTGGACGTCACCTTCAGCTCGGTGGCTCCGGATGACCCGATCGTGGCCGGCATCGCCGACTTCACGGTGCTCGAGGAACTATACCTGTTCGCCGATTACGACCCCCAGAACGTCCACCTGCTCGCGCAGACCACCAGCTACGACGACAACGGCGCCGTGCCGGTCTGCTGGACCCGCGAGGAGGGCGCCGGACGCGTTTTCTACACGTCGCTGGGCCACTTCCCTGAGACGATGAGCGACGCCTCCTGGATCACCGTGATGCAGCGCGGCGCGCGCTGGGCCTGCCGCGTGGCCTGAGCGTCAGCCCTTGGCGATGGCCTTGGCGACCTGCGGCGGCGCGAGCAGCCGCAGGGAGCCGAGGCAGCCCGGAGAGACGCTCCGCAGCAACGCGAAGGCCGCCGTGGGCATCTCCACATCGCCGCCGCCGGTCATCTGGGCGATCATCCGCGAGACGGTCGGCTGGTGCCCCACCAGCATCAGCAACCGGCAACTGGAGTTCGCCCGCAGGATCGTGCTGAGGTGCTCGGGCTGGGCGCCGAGGCCCATCCGGGCCTCAACCCGGAGCCTATCCACGACACCCAGCTCCTCCGCCACTATGGAGGCCGTCCGACACGCCCGGACGGCGGGACTGGAAAGGATCGCGTCCGGCACGAGCCGCAGCCTCGCCAGCGCCCTGCCGGCGGCCGTCGCCTCTGCCACGCCGCCCTGCGTCAGGTCGCGCTTCTCGTCGCTCATGCCGAAGGGAGGCTCCTCGGCCTCGGCATGGCGCATTATCAGGATATCCACGTCGTCCTCCCGAGCTACGTCGCGGCCGGCGCCTCTCGCTGCAGCTTTAGGAGCTCCTGGATGCCGAACTGGGCGGCGTCCAGCATCTTGTTCAGGATCACGCGGTCGTAGGTCATCCCCTCGCCGGTGCCCTGGACCTCCACGAAGCGGAGCTTGTCGGTCATCACTACGTTCATGTCCACCGCGGCCTTAGAGTCCTCCTCATAGCAGAGGTCGAGGGCAATGGCATCGTTGACCACGCCGACGCTGATGGCGGCGACCATGCCCTGCAGCACCGGGCGCTTGATCATCCGCTGCTTCTCCATCCAGGCCACGGCATCGGCCAGGGCCACGGACGCGCCGGTGATGGCCGCCGTCCGGGTGCCGCCGTCGGCGCCCAGGACGTCGCAGTCGATGAGGATCGTCCGCTCACCCATGTTGTCGGTGTCGACGATGGCCCGAAGGCTCCGGCCGATGAGTCGCTGGATCTCCATCGTGCGGCCGCCGGCGCCCTTGGTCTCGCGCTGGGTCCGCTCCCGGCAGGATCGCGGGATCATGGCATACTCGGCCGTCACCCAGCCCTTGCCGGAGTTCTTGAGGAACGGCGGGACGCGATCCTCCACCGTGGCTGTGCAGATGACCTTCGTCTCGCCGATCGATACGAGGCACGAGCCTTCCGCGTTCTTCATGAAGCCGCGCTCAATGCGCACGGGGCGCATCTCGGTGGCCGACCGACCATCTAGTCTCGGCATCGCAATCCTCCCTCTAAGCGCCCAGCGCGGCCAGCCGCTCGGACAGCTTGGCCTGCTTCTCTTCGCTATCGGCCAGGAGCGCGCGCTCCTTCTCGACGATGGCGGCCGGGGCGCGGTCCACGAAGGCCGGGTTCTCCAGCTTGGCCCTGCACCGCGCGATGTTCGCCTCGGCTTCGGCCAGTTCCTTCTGGAGCTTGGCGCGCTCCTTTGCCGGGTCCACGGCTCCGCCCACGTCCACGAAGACATCACAGCCCGTCGCCGCGCTTGCCACCCAGGCGCCGGGGCTCTCCGGCGGCAGGTCGACGAACCAGAGCTCCGAGAGGCGCGCCAGATGCTGCACCAGGTCCGCCGCATCGGTCAGCGACTCGCCCGCCAGTTGCTCCGCCGGGCAGATCGCCGCCCTCACCCGCAGGGCCGGAGCCACCAGCGCCTCGGCGCGCACGTTGCGCAGGGCGCGGACGGCATCCATCACGATGGCCATGCGCCGCTCGGCGTCGGCGTCCAGCAGGGCCTCGTCGCCGCCGGGATAGGGCGCGACCAGGATGCTGCCGATGCCTGCATGGCCCGCCAGCGCCTCGGGGGCGGCCTGCCGAAGGGCCTGCCAGAGCTCCTCGGTGATGAAGGGCACCATGGGATGGATGAGCCGCAAGATGCCGTCCATGCAGTGGGCCAGCACGGCGCGCGCCACACGGGCCTCGTCGCCGCCATCGCGCAGGCGGGGCTTCGCGATCTCCACGTACCAGTCGCAGAAGTCATCCCAGAGCAGCACCTGGACGCTGCGCATGGCGTCGTCCAGCTCGAAGCCCTCCACCTTGGCGTTCACCTCGGCGGCGGTGCGCTGGAGCCGCGACAGGATCCACCTGTCGGGCACGGTGAGCAGCTCCGCGGGCGCCTCACTCAGCGGCGGCACGTCCTGGCCCTCCAGATTGGTCAGCACAAAGCGCGCGGCGTTCCAGAGCTTGTTGCAGAACGTGCCTGCGATGCGGACGCGATCCTCGTTGTACTTGATGTCCTGGTTCAGGCCGGCCTGTTGCAAAAGCGAGAGCCGCAGCGCGTCGGCGCCGTAGCGGTCCACCATCTCCAGCGGGTCCACGCCGTTGCCCTTGCTCTTGGACATGCGGTCGCCATGCTCGTCCAGCACCGTGGCGTGGATGTAGACCTGGTGGAACGGTACCTCGCCCAGGAAGTCGATGCCGGTCATGATCATCCGCGCCACCCAGAGGTAGAGGATCTCGGCGGCGGTGGATAGCACGTTGGTGGGGTACCAGAACTTCAGGTCCTCGCTGTCGGCGGGCCAGCCCAGCGTGGCGTGGGGCCAGAGAGCCGAGGAGAACCAGGTGTCCAGCACATCCTCGTCCTGGCGCAGGGCCTCCTCGGGCACGCCCAGGCGCTGCGCGGCGTCGGCGGCTGAACGACCCGCGCTGTAGCGGCCGTCCTCGGTCCACCAGACCGGGATGCGGTGGCCCCACCAGAGCTGACGCGAGATGCACCAGTCGCGGATGTTGTCCAGCCAGTCCAGCGCGATGCGGGTGTAGCGCTCTGGCACGATGCGCACCTTGCCTGAGCGGATCGCCTCGGCGGCCGGACCGGCAAGCTCGGTCTGCTTCACGAACCACTGCTCGCTGAGTAGCGGCTCGAGCACCGTCTTGCACCGGTCGCAGCGGGGGATCTTCACCACGTAGGGTTCGATCCTCTCCAGCAGGCCCAGCGCCTCCAGGTCGGCCAGCGCCTTCTTGCGGCAGTCGAAGCGGTCCAGCCCGGCATAGGCCTCGCCGGCCTCAGGGGCCATGGTCCCGTCCTCGGTGATGACCACGATCTGGTGCAGGCCGTGGCGCAGGCCCACCTCGAAGTCATCCAGATCGTGGGCGGGCGTGATCTTCACGGCGCCGCTGCCGAACTCGGCTCGGGCGTGCTGGTCAGCCACCACGCGGATGGTGCGCGAGGTCAGCGGCAGGTTCACCTCGGCGCCGATGCGGTTCTGGTAGCGCGGGTCCTCGGGGTTCACGGCCACGGCGGCGTCGCCCAGCAGGGTCTCGGGGCGCGTGGTGGCCACGGTGATGAAGCCGTCGCCGTCGGCGAACGGATAGCGGATGTGGTAGAGGTTGCCGGGCTCCTCGGCGCTGGCCACCTCAATATCGGAGATGGCCGACCGGCAGCGCGGGCACCAGTTCACCACGCGGGCGCCGCGGTAGACGAGGCCCCGGTCCCACCAGCGGAGGAACTCCTCGTAGATGGCCGCCACGTAGGACTCGTCCAGGGTGAAGCGCGTGCGGGTCCAGTCATACGAGAGGCCCAGGCGCCGGAACTGGTTCAGGATCGTGTCGCCGCACTCGGCGCGCCAGGCCCAGCAGCGCTCGAGGAACGCCTCGCGGCCCAGGTCGTGGCGCGAGAGGCCTTCGGCGGCCAGGGCGCGCTCGATCACGTTCTGCGTGGCGATGCCCGCGTGGTCGGTGCCGGGCAGGCAGAGCGTGTTGTCGCCCAGCATCCGGCGGCGGCGGATGACCGTGTCGATGACGGTGTTGTTCAGCGCGTGGCCGATGTGGAGCTTGCCGGTGATGTTGGGCGGCGGGATGGTGATGCAATAGGGCGTGCCCTCGCCGGGTGTGGGCGTGAAGGCGCCATCCGCCAGCCAACTCGCGTAGAGGCGGTCCTCCACCTGCTTCGGGTCATATGCCTTGGCCAGTTCCACGTCTGCTCCTCCGTTCTCTCGTCGCGGGGCGGCTGAACGCACAAACGCCCGCGTCCACTGAAGGACGCGGGCGCAAGCCCACGCGGTACCACCTTCGTTCCCGGTCGCCTGGGCGACCGGACACTCGAGCGCTCTATCGGGCGCACCCGGCGCGCTCTAGGGGCGGTACGCCCTTCTGCGCGCGGCTCAAGGGCGACGTTCGGCGCCTCCCCAGCCGAGCGGCTCACACCTGTCCCGCTCTCTCTGAGGCCTGGAGACGCCTACTCTTCCCCATCACAGCCAAACCTGATTGTGGCCGGATCGTACCCCCGAGCCCCCGGGCAAGTCAACCGCAGGCAGGCGCCGATCAGCCGGGGCTCGGGGGCTCTGAGGGCGGGTCGCTAGGCCGCGTCGGGGTAGTTGCCCATGCGCCGCCAGACATCCAGCATCAGCTCGTACCGGGCCAGCCGCATGCCGGTGTAGATGCAATTGCTGGTCGAGAAGATATAGCCGCCGCCGGGCATGCCGGCCTTCAGGCTGTACTCCACGTTTTCGATCACCTCCTCGTCGGTGCCGCTATCCAGCAGGCCGCAGTTCACGTTGCCGATGAGGCAGACCTGGTCGCCGACGCGACGCTTCACCTCCGCGATATCGACCCCCGCCTGCGGGTCGATGGAGTGAAGCGCGTGGGGCTTGCACGAGACGAGCTGGTCGAGGATCGGCATGATGTCGCCGTCCGTGTGCTTGATGGTGTAGAAGCCCAGGTCGCGTTGCCCCTGGATGAGCTTGGCGAGATAGGGCGTAACGAACTGGGAGAACTGGCGCGGGCTGAGGAACGGCCCGTCGTTCAGGCAGTAGTCGGAGCAGAGCGCGAAGCCGTCGAGTCCGCCGTGGGCGGCCAGCTTCTCGGCCCACTTCAACTGCCCCTCCACCATGGCGGCGGCCTCGGCCTTCACCTTCGCCGGCTCGTCCACCAGCCGGAAGGCGAAGTCTTCCATATGGGTGCCGTCGGGGATGCTGTAGGTGGCATCGCCATGCATCATGAGGAAGTAGCGGTCGCCGGACTTCTCGCGCACCAGGTCGATCAGCCGGAAAATCTCCTCCTGGCTGCCGGGGTTCGGGTGGAGGAAGATGGCGCTCTGCTCGAACCGCTCGGCCGTGCGGATGTAGAGGTCCGCCATATCCTCGCGGTGGAGGCGGCGCTCCTTCTCCTCCATCTGGTCCCACTGGCTGTAGCTCCGCTGGGCCGGGTGGAGCCGCCCGAAGGCCTCCATGGTCAGGAAGAAGACCAGTTCGAAGTGCGGCACGCGGCCCTCGATAGGGCGGCGCTCCAGCGCGGCGATGAAACGCTCTCGGGGTGTCATCTATGCCATCTCCTCGGGAAGGGTCATGACCGCGCCCTTGTCGGCGCTGGTCACCAGGCGGCTGTAACGGCCCAGCCACCCGTGGTTGATCTTGGCCGCCGGCTTGCGCCAGTCCAGCCGGCGGCCGGCCATCTCCTCGGCCGTCACCTGCACGTCTATGGTGCGACCGGGGACATCGATCCTGATGCGGTCGCCGTTCGCGACTAGGGCGATGGGCCCGCCCTCGGCGGCCTCGGGGCTGATATGCCCGATGCAGGTGCCCGCGGTGCCGCCGCTGAAGCGCCCGTCGGTGATGAGCGCCACCTGCGAGCCGAGGCCCTGCCCCTTGATCATCGAGGTGGGCGAGAGCATCTCCGGCATTCCGGGGCCGCCCTTGGGCCCCTCGTAGCGCACGACCACGACGTGCCCGGCCTTCACCTCGCGCCGCTTCAGGGCCTCGAGGCACTCGTCCTGCGACTCGAAGACGATGGCCTCGCCCTCGAAGACGAGGCACTCCGGCGCCACTCCCGCGCTCTTGATGACCGCGCCGTCGGGGGCCAGGTTGCCGAAGAGCACCGCCAGGCCGCCGTCCGCGCTGAATGGCGCCTCCAGGGTGCGGATCACGTCGCCGTCCGGCGCCGGGGCGTCCTGAATGCGCTTGCCGAGGGTCACGCCCGAGACCGTGGGCATGTCCAGCCGCAGCGCGCCCGGCTTGCGGCTCAGCTCCTTCATGATGGCGGAGATACCGCCGCAGCGGTCCACGTCCTCCAGATGCACGTCGCTGCGCGAGGGCGAGACCTTGCAGATGCAGGGCGTTGAGATGGAGATACGGTTGATGCGGCCCAACTCATACTCGATGCCGGCTTCGCGGGCCAGGGCAAGGGCGTGGAGCACCGTGTTGGTCGAGCCGCCCATGGCCATATCGAGCGCGAAGGCGTTGTCCAGGGATTCGGCGGTAACGATGTCGCGCGGGCAGACGTTCTCGGCCACGAGGCCCAGGATGCGCGCCGCGGCCTGTCGGGCCAGCTCCACGCGGCGCGGATCGACGGCCGGGATGGATCCGTTGCCGGGGAGCGCCAGGCCGATGGCCTCAAGCAGGCAGTTCATGGAGTTGGCGGTGAACATGCCCGAGCAGGAGCCGCAGGTGGGGCAGGAGAGGTCCTCCAGCTCCTTGAGCTGCTCCTCGCTGATGGCGCCGGCCTGCAGCTTGCCGACGCCCTCGAAGATCGTGATGAGGTCTGAGCTGCGCCCGTCGGGCAGCTTGCCGGCCAGCATGGGCCCGCCGGTGACGAAGATGGTGGGCACGTTGATGCGCACCGCGGCCATGGCCATGCCGGGCGTAATCTTGTCGCAGTTCGAGATGCAGACCAGGCCGTCGAAGCAGTGCGCCATGGCCATGGTCTCAACGCAATCCGCGATCAGCTCCCGGCTGGGCAGCGAGTACCGCATACCCAGGTGGCCCATGGCAATGCCGTCGTCTACGGCGATGGTGTTGAACTCGAACGGCACGCCTCCGGCCAGGCGAACGGCCTGCTTGACCTCCTCGGCGAACCGGTTGAGGTGGACGTGGCCGGGGACGATGTCGGTGTAGCTGTTGGCGATGCCGATGAAGGGCTTGCCCATGTCGGCGTCGGTGACGCCCGTGGCCTTGAGCAGGCCGCGATGGCCGGCACGGTCATAGCCGGCCTTGATGGTGTCGGATCTCATGGTTGCGCTCCGCTGGTACCGGCCTGGCCGGTGGTGACTGAAGGCACAGTGTACCGTCGAGAGGGCCGGTTAGGGGGAACCCGAACCCATACGCGGGCGGTATCCGTCCTTAGGTTAAGTGGCCCGTGATCGTGCCTGCGGCGCTCGGAGGCCGGCGGGTCCGGTATGTAACAAGGAGAGATCAAGATGATGCGACGGTTGCGAGTGCATGTGGCGGCGGTCGTCGCCGTGGTGGTGCTGGCAGGCGCTGCCTCGGCGCAGCTGGGCAGCCTTCTCAAGGGCGCAGGGGTCGGCCTCCTCGTCTCGCAGTTCGGCGGACAGATCAACCGTGCGCTCAACGGCTTGACCAGGACCCAGGGCGAGACCATGGATTACAAGACCAAGGTCGTTCCCATCATCTCGGTGGGTAGCGGCAAGGAAGTGGGCGCCTGCCAGATCATGGGCCCGCACGACGCAGTCGACAGCGTGAAGCTTGTGGGACAGATCGAGGGCAAGTTCGACCCGGTCGGCCTCCGCATCCGCGCCCTGGTTCCCATGGCGGCCAAGAGCTTCACCGACATCAAGCGTGTGCCCGGCGTCGGCATCAGCGGCCTCATCGATATCAAGATTTAGCGTCGGCGCTCCCGGCGCCTGGCCGGCAAGCCGGGACCACCGACCGTACCGAACCGCGACGGCCATGAGCGTCGGCGTGCCACGGCCGGCAAATTGCAGATCGGGGCCCCGCGCCCCTTGCGCCAGACTGTCGCTTCCGCTAAGATATGGTGTTGCGCGTGCAGTAGCCGGGCGCGCTGTTGCATTCGCTGGCGAAGACGGCCGGGGGACAGAGCCACGGGCCGTGAACATGGCACGAGAGGAGCAAAGAGGGAGATGCTTAGAATCTTAACAGCACGTGCGTGTGGTAGGGGTGTCGTGGCGTTGCTCGCCGCGGCGGTATTGGGCCAATCCGCGATGGCTACACCTCCGATGGAGATCGACGTCACCGATACCAACGCCACGGTTGGTGCGCCGGTGACACTGACTGCGACTGTGACCACGCCGGCGCCGCCCGGAGCGCCGATCACCGGCGGTGGCCCTGTTCCGGGGATGCTCGTTGAGTTCAGCGTCAACGGCGGGGCGTGGGTCCCTGCCCCATCACCCACTGACGTGAGCGGCCAGACCAGCCTCGTCACGGCTGCGCCTGCCGTGGCCGGCGCGTATCCGTTCGCTGCCCGGCTTGTCCTGATCCCCACAGTGGTCGACCTGGCACTCCTCACGGTGAGTGGGCCGGCCACGCCTTGCCGCGTGGTGGCTTGTGACCGCGTGTGCGGGCCGGACGACACGGTGAACCTGCTGGCCTACCTGTGGCAGGTGGGGAGCTATGCGGGCATTGCCGGCAAGCCGCTCTACTTCAAGTACAACGGCGGCGCCTGGCAGGGCCCCGTGACCACAGCGGCCAGCGGCAAGGCCCAGTTCGCGATTACGGCGCCCGGGACGGCCGGCGTGACCTCTTTCGAGGTGAAGTTTGAGGGTGACGCCACATTCGGCGCCGCAAGCGACACCGGCGACGTGACCGTGGAGGCCCGGCGCACCAGCGCCGTCACGGCCTACGACAGATCGGCCGACCCCGGTACGACGATCAACATACCGGCCTACGCCTACTGGGTGATGCAGAACCAGCAGCTGGTGCCGATCTCCGGCGGCCAGATGCAGTTCCACATGTATGGGTTCGGGGCCATCTGGCAGCACGCAACCACCGATGCCAACGGCAAGGCCGTCACCGCGTTTGCGGTTCCCGGCACCGCTGCCGGCTCGTACCAGTATGCCGCTGAGTTGCTGGACGACAACAACCCCTTGTACAAGGACAGCTGGGCCGACCGCACCATTACCGTCCGCGCCGCCTCCAGCCTGACGGCGCCGGCACGGACCGCGGGCCGCGGCGACATCGTGGAGGTCTTCGGCTACCTGAAGGATGCGAGCAACAATCCCATCGCCGGCAAGACGCTGCAGATTCGCGTCAACGGCGGGGCGTGGGTCGCATCGACGGCGACCAGCGCCGTGGGCAAGGGCGCGATCACGTACCAGATCACCGAGGCCGCCGGCGTCTACACCACCGACGTGAAGTTCGACGGCGACGCCACGACCATGGCCAGCTCGACGACATCGACGCTGACGGTGAACCAGAAGGCCAACACCTACACCATCTCCGGCGACAAGACCGGCGCCGTCGGTGCGACGGTGAACCTGCCGGGCTGGCTGTACCGGTCATCGACGAGCGCGCCGCTCGCCGGCAAGCCCATTAACTTCTACGTTGACGGCACGCTGGTGAGCCCGTCGCCGTCGGTCACCAACGCAGGCGGGTACGCCATCTATGGGTACACCATCGCGGTGCCGGTCGGTCCGCATACCATCACGGCCAAGTTCGAGGATGCCGCCGATCCGGACTTCCTGCCGTCCACCAGCCCCAACAAGACCCTGACGGTGACGGCGCCTATCTAGCGGCTGCCCGGTCGATCGTCAGTATCCGTACGGGCCCGGCCGACATCGGCCGGGCCCTGTTCGTTCGCGCTGCATCGGCTCGTTGACTGAGCCGCCCCATCCGTGATAGAATGATGTCGTCACGGCGCCGTACCCAAGTGGCTAAGGGAGAGGTCTGCAAAACCTTTATTCAGCGGTTCAATTCCGCTCGGCGCCTTGTGGGCGTCCACTCATTTGAGTGGACGCCCTTTCATTAGCGGCCCGCCCGGCAGGTTATCGGCCGCGGCCCGTCGAATCCTCCGCCAAACCCCCAATACAAAGCCTGTCCCAAGGAGCGCCCCACCATGAGCGATACGGCTCGGTTCATCACCGTCGACCTCGGCGCCGAGAGTGGCCGCACCATCGCCGCCACGCTGGCCCAGGGCAAGATCGGCCTGGAAGTCATGCACCGCTTCCCCAACGAGCCCCAGCGCATCCTGGGGCGGTTCCACTGGGACACGATCCGGCTCTTCGCCGAGATCAAGCGGGGACTGGCTCTCTGCGCCAAGCAGTACGGATCGGAGTTCGACGGCATCGGCGTCGACACCTGGGGCGTCGACTTCGCGCTGCTGGACAGGAACGATGACCTGCTGGGCCTGCCGTACCACTACAGGGACAGCCGCACCGAGGGCATGATGGAGGAGGTCTTCAAGATCGTCCCCCGGTCCGCGGTCTACCGCACCACGGGCATCCAGTTCATGGTGCTCAACTCCCTCTACCAGCTGATGGCGCTGAAGCGTTCGGGCTCGCCGGCGCTGGATAAGGCCCGCGCGTTCCTCATGACGCCCGACCTGCTGAACTATTGGCTCAGCGGCGAGAAGGCCAATGAGTTCTCCAATGCGACCACCACCCAGTGCTTCGATCCGAATGCCGGTGACTGGGCGCGCCCCATGCTGGAAACCCTGGGCATCCCCACGGGCTTCCTGGGCTCCATCGTGCAGCCCGGCGCGACGTTGGGTCCGCTGCACGCCTCGGTGCGCGGCGAGACCTCGCTGGGCGCGGTGCCCGTCATCGCCCCGGCAACGCATGACACCGGGTCCGCGGTTGCGGCGGTGCCCGCCGAGGGCGACAGGGGCTGGGCGTACATTAGCTGCGGCACCTGGTCGCTGGTGGGCCTCGAGACGCCGAAGCCGGTCATCACCGACCAGACGCTGGAGTACAACCTGACGAACGAGGGCGGCGTCTACGGCACCTACCGGTTGCTGCGCAATGTGATGGGCCTCTGGCTCCTGCAGCAGTGCCGCCGCTCCTGGGAGAAGGCAGGCCACTCCTACGGCTACGATGAACTGACGGCTATGTCAACGCGGGCGACGCCCTTCGCGGCCACCGTGGACCCCGACGACCCGCTCTTCCTGAACCCCACCGACATGCCCGAGGCGATCCGGCAGTACTGCGCGCGGACCGGGCAGGCGCCTCCGGCCGATGTGGCTGGCATGGTCCGCTGCATCGTGGAGAGCCTGGCGCTGAAGTACCGATGGGTAATCCGGCGCCTGGAGAAGGTGAGCGGCGAGCGCATCCACACCGTTCACATCATCGGCGGAGGCGGGCAGAACGCCCTGCTCTGCCAGGCCACCGCAGACGCCTGCGCATGCCGGGTTCTGGCCGGCCCCACCGAGGCCACGGCACTGGGCAACGCGCTGGTGCAGGCCATCGCCGCGGGCAAGCTCGGCTCTCTGGCCGATGCGCGCGCCATGGTGGCGCGGTCGTTCCCACTGGTGGAGTACACGCCCCAGACGCCCGGCGCCTGGGACCAGTGCGCAGCCCGCTTCGACGAGAGGCTGGTCTAGGGGCAGAAGATCACGTCGATGCCGTCGGCTCCGAACGTATGGCGGAGCTGGCGGCATAGGGCTCGAAGGCCGGGCGCCACGGAGTGGCTGAAGCCGACGTCGATGATCACCGTGGCGCTCTGCTCGGCGAGCATCACATCGTGGGTACCGACGGCTCCGGCGACCAGGGCGCCCGCCCCGGCTCGGTTCGCGGGCCAGTAGAGGCCGTCTCCCTGCCCCGCCGCCACGGCCACCGAGGAAATGGGCAGGTCCGAACGGTGCGAAAGGCGGATCGATGCGCCGCTGAGGGCGTCGGAGACCTGCGCCAGCACCGTATCCAGCGAGACCTTGAGCGGCAGCTCGGCCACGCGGCCACGCCCATACTGCGTACCGGGGTTCCGCAGCGCGATCACGTCGTAGGCTACTTCCTCGTAGGGGTGCGCCTCGACGACGGCGGCGATGACGCCCTGCAGCTCGCGCTGTGGGACGATCATCTCCAGGCGCACCTCCTCCATCCTTGTGAGGGCGCCGACCTGACCCGCCACCGGATGCGCGCCGGGCTCCGGCATCCATGTGCCCAGGCCGCGCGCCTGGAACGAGCAGTGGCTGTAGTTTCCCAGCCGTCCGGCTCCGGCTTCGGCCGCGGCGAGGTAGACGGCATCGACCGAGCCTGTGGGCACATAGACGGCGATCCGGTGCAGCGTCTCATTGCAGGTCGGCCGCAGCAGGCCGGTGGCGGCGAGGCCGAGCGCCTCAGCCAGGCTGTCGTCGAAGCCTCCCGGAGCCGCGAAGTAGCTGTTGGCGAGCGCGTAGAGGCAGCTCCCCTGTTCCAGGATGGTGGCGAGCTTATTGCCGATGGGATCGTCCCGGCGAACGGCCGTCAGCGGCGCAGTCAGGAGCGGCGCGGCCGTGAGGATGAGTGCTCCGTCGCGGGCTGCCGCGCAGCCCAGGGCGCTCTGCGTGGCCATGGGGGCGACGACGATGGTGCGGACGGCGGCTGCGGGAGTGCCGGCCTGCAAGCCGTAGGGGGCCTCCGGCGAGGCGAGCGCTGGGGGCGCCAGGAACTCCAGGAACTCCACTACCTCGGCAACCGGCGTCACGCGTGGGCGGCGTCCCGCCCCGTCCGCCGGTACTGACTGGTCTGCGCCCATGCGTGCCTCCCGTATGCCCCGCCGGATGACTCGCGTGCGGGTGACAAGTATAACAACAGGGCTCGGAACCGTCAAACGGGCCACTGGCCGTTGCGGCGCTCAGCCGTCGGCTTCTGCGCTCTCCTCGAGGTTGCGCAGGGCGGCGTCGAAGTCATCGGGTGCGAGCGTCTTCGGCAGTGCCTGCGGACCCGCCTCGGCGTCGGCCAGCCGAATGAGCGCCTGCAGCCCGGCCTCATTGACGGCGGCGCGAAGGTCGGCGCCGGAGTAGCCGTCCGTGCGCACCGCAAGGGCGTCTAGGTCGACTTCGGGCGCCAGGTTCACCTTGCGCGTGAAGAGGCCGAGGAGGGCGCGGCGGCCCGAGGCATCGGGCAGGGGCACCTCGATCTCGCGGGAGAGGCGGCCGCCCCGGCGCACGGCCGGGTCCAGCATGTCGGGCCGGTTGGTGGCCCCCAGCACCAGGACGCGATGGTTGGGGGTCATCCCGTCCATCTCCTGCAAGAACTGGTTCACCACCTTGTCGTAGTGCACGGCCACGCCGCCCTGGCGGATGGGCAGGAGGGCGTCGATCTCGTCGATGAAGATGATCGCCGGCGCCGCGGCCCTGGCCTTGACGAAGAGGTCCCGGACGCGCTTCTCGGACTCGCCCACGTACATCTGGTTGATCTCGGCGGGCGAGGTGGCGATGAACCTGCACCTGGCCTCGTTGGCCAGGACACGGGCAATGGTGGTCTTGCCCGTGCCGGGTGGACCCTTCAGGAGGATGCCGGTGGGTGGCTCCACGCCCAGTTCGCGGGCGAGGTCGGGTTGTTCGAGCATCAGCTGCACCTGCCGCAGCTCGCGCTTCACGCGGGGGCTGAGCACGACGTCGGCCCAGCCCATGCGGCCGGCCTGCTCCTCGGTGGGCGGGGCGGGCTGGCTCACGCTGCCGGCGTCGCCGTGGGTGTCGCGCACGAGTGCGGCCATCTCGCCGTCGGATGGGTCCAGCTCAGCGGCCCGGCGCGCCTCGGTGAGCGCTTCCTCACGGTAGCCCAGGTCGCGCAGGGCGCGGGCAAGGTAGTAGCGCGCGCGGGCGTGGGCTGGATCGCGCTGCAGGGCGTCACGGAGGGCGTGGACAGCATCGCGCAGCCGCCGCTTGTGGGCGCTGAACCGGCCGGAGCGCTGCCGGGCGACGGCATCGAAGCCGGCAAGGTGCGCCAGGTAGCCCACGCTCAGGTCAGTCAACGTGGGCTTGATCTCCTCGGCCTGGTGCCAGAGCGCCCAACCGAGGCGGAAGCACACCTCGGCGCTGCGCGGCTCCAAGCTTGCGGCGAGCCGGAACGCCTCGGCGGCGGCCTCCCAGTTCCCTGCCTTGGCTGACGCGAGACCCTCGGCCAGGGCGCGTTCGCCGCGGCTACGGCCCGGTGTGGCGCCCCGGCCCCTCTCGGCGGCCGCCTCGTCGCCTTGCATGGTTACATGCTCACGTTGGCCAGCGCGTGGAGGGCGCGGGCGTATATCCTGGCTGCGGTCACCAGGGTGCTGACCGCGATCCGCTCGTCGGGCTCATGCGCGGGCCCGTCCTGCGATCCGGGCAGATCGGCCCCGTAGGCCACGGCGTTCGGCGTTGCCCGGGCGTAGGTGCCGCCGCCCATGGTGAGGGGCTTCGTCACCGTGTCGCCGGTCACCTCCCGGTAGACGGCCATGAGTGTACGTGCGGGCTCGGCATCCAGCGGCGCGTAGAGGGCGGGGCCGTTGCGCGGCTTGGCGAGTACCCACGGGCCGCATGCCATGTGCGCCTCAAGCCGCTCGATGAGCGTCTCAAACGACCAGAGGACCGGGTACCGGACGTTGTAGACGACGCGGACGCGCTCGTCGGTGACTTCAAGAATGCCCAGGTTGCAGGTGAGCGGACCGACCACCTCGTCGCGGCCCTCGATGCCCAGGCCCGAACCCGCCGGGTCGCCGGTCTCGACGAGCCGGCGCGCCCAGGCGACGTCGGCGCCCAGCGGCAAGGTCTGTAGTGCGCGCGCCAGGCGCACGATGGCGTTGTCACCCTCTTGCGGCAGGCTGCCGTGGGCTGACTTGCCGACGGAGCGCACCACGAGGTATTCGCCCTCCAGCACGCAGGTCACGTTGCGGTCCCAGTAGTCGGCGAGCCGGCCAGCGGCGGCGGCAACGGCGGCCGACGGACCGGCGATTCGGGCCTCGGCGGCGTCAGGAACCATGTTCGACCTGCGCCCGCCCGATGCAGTGACAACGCGGAGGCCCTCGCCGCCGGCCGGGCGCTGGAGCGTCAGCGGCAGGTCGCAGATGCCCTTCTCGGCGTAGACCAGGGGGAAGCCCGCATCGGGAGCGAAGGCGGCGGCGGGGCGCTCTTGCCCGGCCACCTCCCAGTAGTGCTTGACGCAGCCGAAGCCGCTCTCTTCGTCGCATCCGAAGATAACGCGCACGCGCCGCCGCAGGGGCAGGCCGCTCTCCATGAGGGCCTTGGCGCCGAAGAGGGCGGCGATGGTGGGGCCCTTATCGTCCGACGTGCCGCGCCCGTAGATGAATCCGTCGACCAACTCGCCGCCGAACGGATCGCGCGTCCAGCGGTCGCCTGCGGGTACCACGTCCAGGTGGCCCAGCGCGGCCACCATCTCGGCGCCTTGTCCGAACTCGGCATGGGCTGCGTGCCCGCCGACGTCCGTCACCGCAAACCCCATTGACCGGCAGAGGCCCAGGGCGTCGTCCAGCGCTGCGCGGACCTCGCGGCCGTACGGGCTGTCCGGCCCATCCGGCTCTCCCTTCACGCTCGGAACCCGAACGCTGGACTGCACGGCCGCTACGAGATCATCAACATGTGCCTCGATCCAGGTATCGAGCGCCGAGACATCCGCCATGTGGTCCCTCCAAATATGTGGTGTTGCCAGATAGACTACCCGCCCGTGGCCGGCGCGGGATCAGGCGGCGGCCGGGCGGCGCAGGTGGTCGCGGCAGAGGTTGGCCACGCGCATGAGGATGTCCGCGCGGATAGGATCGACATCGGACCCGGCGACGAGGCACATCTCCAGCAGTGTCAGCGCCTCGGACTCGGTAAGGGTAAGCGCGCGTGTCGAAGATCGCGCGTCTGGTGCGTTCATCGGGTTCGGCCTCCTTCAGACCATCGCCATGCGGCTCGAGCGTCGAATGGGCCCGCCGCCCCCGCATCACACACACTCAGACGTACAGACGCGCCGGGTGGTGTCGTTGCGCCGCCAAAGTGCTCAGCTCGTCGGTGGGGTATACTCGCAGTTCGATTCCGTGTGACCACACACCGGGTCAGAGGTTCGTGCGGGTCCGCCCCGCGGCGCACGGCTGATGACGGCCCGGGAGGATCAAACCAGGAGGCTGCACATGGCTACGTTGTCGATGAAGGAGCTCCTCGAAGCAGGAGTGCATTTCGGGCACCAGACGCGCCGTTGGAACCCGAAGATGAAGCGGTACATCTACGGCGCCCGCAACGGCATCTACATCATCGACCTGCATCAGACCCTGAAGCTCTTCGATGAGGCCCAGCGCTTCGTGCAGGATACCGTGGGCGCGGGCGGCTTCGTGCTCTTCGTGGGCACCAAGAAGCAGGCGCAGGACGCGGTCCGCGAGGCCGCCGAGCGCTGCCGGCAGTTCTACGTGAACCAGCGCTGGCTGGGCGGGATGCTGACCAACTTCAAGACCATCCAGACGCGCGTTAAGCGCCTCGCCGAACTGAACGAGATGGAAGAGAAGGGCATCCTCGACAAGCTCACCAAGAAGGAAGCCACGGGCCTGCGCGAGGAGCGCGATAAGCTCGAGCGCTATCTCGGCGGCATCAAGACCATGCCCCGCCTTCCCGACGCCGTCTTCGTGGTGGACCTGAAGAAGGAACACATCGCGGTAGCCGAGGCGCGCAAGCTGGAGATCCCGGTCATCGCGATCGTGGACACGAACTGCGACCCCGACGATGTGGACTTCGTGGTGCCCGGCAACGATGACGCCATCCGCGCCATCAAGCTGATCTCCAACAAGATCGCCGACGCCATCATCGACGTGAAGCAGTCCGAGTGGGACAGCCAGGTCGAAGAGACCGTCGAGCCCGTGGCGGAGATCGTTGAGCTGGACGTCGACATCACCGAGAGCGTGGTCGCGCCTGTCGTCCCCGGCCTGCTGCCCGGCGATAGCGTCGTAGCCGTCACCGAAGAGGACGAGTACAGCCGGATGGCGCGGCGCGCCACCGCGACCGACGACATCATCGTCGATTCGGCGGATGACGACGCCTAGAGAGTGACCGGGTCGCCCGCGCGACGGTGCGGCCCAACCCATCCAGAACCTCAACCTCATCAGGAGTGCTACCTATGGAGATAACCGCCAAGATGGTGAGCCAGCTCCGGGAACAGACCGGAGCCGGCATGATGGAGTGCAAGAAGGCGCTGATCGAGTCCGAAGGTGACGAGTCGCGGGCCCGGGACCTGCTGCGCGCCAAGGGCAAGGCCGGAGCTGAGAAGCGCGCCGGGCGCGCCGCCAGCGAGGGCGTCGTGGCAGCCGCCTCGACGGCAGCCGGCTCCGCCCTGGTCGAGCTCAACTCCGAGACTGACTTCGTGGCCAGGAACGAGGAGTTCCGCGCCCTGGCCCAGTGCCTGGCCGATCTGGCCGCGGCCAACGACGTGACCTCAGCCGAGGACGTACTGGCCCTGACGGTCGACGGCAAGACCGCCCAGTCCGCGCTGGACGACGTCGTGACCAAGCTTCGCGAGAAGATCGTCTTCCGCCGCTGCTGCCGCTCCGCCGCCGCCGCCGATAAGGTCGTCGCGACCTACATCCATACCGTCACGTCCAAGATCGGCGTGATGCTGGAGATGAAGGGCGATCCCGGCAACGCCGACCTGGCGACCCTGGGCCGATCGGTGGCTATGCACATCGCCGCCAGCAAGCCGGAGTACGTGAACCGCGAGGCCGTCCCGGCCGATGGCGTGGAGCACGAGAAGCAGGTCTTGGCCGAACTGACCCGCAACGAGGGCAAGCCCGAGGCCGCCATCCCCAAGATCGTGGAAGGCCGCATCGGCAAGTTCTTCGAGCGCATCTGCCTGGTCGAACAGCCCTTCGTCCGTGACCCGTCCAAGAAGGTCGGCGAACTGCTGAAGGAGGCCGGCGCCGAAGCCACCTCGTTCACGCTCTACGTCGTAGGCCAGGAGTAGACCCTTGGCCGCGCCGCGCTGGCGCCGCGTCCTGCTCAAGCTCTCCGGCGAGGTCTTCGCCGGAGGGCAGGACTTCGGCCTCGACCCCGCCACCTTCAAGTCCATGGCCGCCGAGGTCGCTGATGCCCACGCGTGCGGCGTGGAACTGGCCATCGTCGTGGGCGGCGGCAACATCATGCGGGGTAAGTTTGCCTCCGAGGCCGGCATGGACCGCGTAACGGCCGACCATGTGGGCATGCTCGCGACCGTCATGAATGCCCTGGCGCTCCAGGACGCGCTGGAGAAGATCAACGTCGATACCCGCGTCCAGACCGCCATCTCCATGGATGACGTGGCCGAGCCGTTCATCCGCCGACGCGCCATCCGGCACCTGGAGAAGGGCCGCGTCGTGATCCTGGCCGCCGGAACCGGCAACCCCTACTTTTCGACCGACACGGGCGCCGTGCTGCGAGCGCTGGAGATCAAGGCCAACGCGGTGCTGAAGGCGACCAATGTGGACGGCGTCTATGACAAGGACCCGAAGGCCTTCCCGGACGCCGAGCGCTTCGATACCCTGGACTACGACTACTGCATCGACCACCAGCTGGGCGTGATGGACCTGTCCGCGTTCACGCTCTGCCGACAGAACGACCTG
The DNA here is from genome assembly GCA_903885605.1 of uncultured Chthonomonas sp. Taxonomy (GTDB): domain Bacteria; phylum Armatimonadota; class Chthonomonadetes; order Chthonomonadales; family CAJBBX01; genus CAJBBX01. The sequence continues at coordinate 20,776 of CAISJD010000024.1, forward strand.
CCCATCGTCGTCTTCAGCATGTTGGCGCCCGGAAACGTGCGCCGCGTGGTGTCCGGTGAGCCGGTGGGCACGGTAGTAGGGAGGAAGCCATGAGCATCACCGATCTGCTGCACGACGCCGAAGACAAGATGAAGAAGAGCGTGGAGGCCACCCGGCACGAGTTCACGCTCATCCGCACCGGCAGGGCCAATCCCGCCCTCCTTGAGCACGTGGTCGTGGTGGCCTACGGCTCGGAGCTGCCACTCAACCAGGTCGCCACCGTGACCACGCCGGACGCCCGCCAGTTGCTCATCACCCCCTTCGATCGCAACCAGCTGGGGGCCATTGAGAAGGGCATCCTGAAGTCCGACGTAAACCTGACGCCCAACAACGACGGCAACGCCATCCGCCTGAACATCCCGCCGCTCAACGAGGAGAGGCGTAAGGAGTTCATCAAGCTGCTCCACAAGAAGGCCGAGGCCGGCCACGCCGCGGTGCGCAACGTGCGCCACCACAGCATGAACCGCCTGCGCGATATGCAGAAGGCCAAGGAGATCAGCGAGGACGAGGAGAAGCGGACGGGCGACAAGCTCCAGAAGCTCACCGACCAGTACATCGCCGAGATCGACAAGCATACCAAGCAGAAGGAACAGGACCTACTCGAGGTCTAGCCTGCACTGAAGGGGCGCCGACAACGGCGCCCCTCCGCACGTGCAGCGGCAGGTGCAACAGCATGTCTACCGTGTCCCAGCAGCCGGCAAACCCCGATCCGACGACCATGCCCGCCCATGTCGCCATCATCATGGATGGCAACGGTCGCTGGGCCCGCGCACGTGGCCTGGAGCGGCTGGAGGGGCACTGGCAGGGCTATCGCACGCTGAAGAAGATCGTCTACGCCGCCGACGAGATGGGCATCCGGCACCTGACCGTGTACGGGTTCTCGTCTGAGAACTGGCGCCGTCCCGAGGCCGAGGTAGGCGGGCTCATGTCGCTCATGCTCCGCGCCATGAAGGCCGAGATCGACGAACTGGCAGCCAACGGCATCCGCGTCCGCGTACTGGGCCGCATGGCGCAGCTACCCGCCGACCTGCGCCAGGAGTTCGAGCAGGCCATGGAGCGGACCGCCGACTACCAGCGGATGACCTTCAACCTGGCCATCAACTACGGGGGGCGATCCGAGATCGTCGACAGCGTCCGCGCGCTGGCGGCCGAAGCCGCGGCGGGGCGCATCCGTCCCGACGAGATCACCGAAGAGATGGTGGCCTCGCACCTCTATGCGCCGGACACTCCCGACCCCGACCTGCTGATCCGCACGGCAGGCGAGATGCGCCTGAGCAACTTCCTGCTCTGGGAGACCGCCTACTCCGAGATCTGGGTCACCGACACCTTCTGGCCCGACTTCTCGCAGGAGCTGCTGGCCGAGGCCGTGCACGGCTATCAGGGACGCACACGGCGCTTCGGCGCGGTCGTGGAGTAGGGCCCCCGCCCCCCTACTCGCTGAGGGCGTTCCAGATCGAGCCCGCGAGCAGCGCGTTGCCTGCGGCGTTCAGGTGTACCCCGTCGGTGGTCAGCAGCAGCGTCTCGTCCAGCGACCAACGCCGGAAGGCCGCCACCGTCTCGCGGAACGCCAGGTAGGCATCGACGAAGGGGAGCCCCCGGCGGATCGCTACAGCCCGCATGGCGGAGACGTACATGGCGGCGCGGATGTTCTCGGCGCAGTTGAGATCCTCGTAGACCAGCGTCGGCGAGACGAAGGCCAGCCTCGCGCCTGCGGCGGCGGCCTTGTCGGCCATCTCCTCGAGGTAGGCGGTGTAATCCTCCACGGGCACTCCGGCGGGCTGCATGCCTTGCGGGTCGCGGGCGCCGGTCTCGAAGATGCTGAAGGCGTGCCAGACGTCGTTGACGCCCACGTTAAGCAGGATGAGGTCGGGCTTGTGGGCCAGCGCGTCGCGCTCGAAACGCGCGGCCATGTCGGGCGCCCGGTGTCCGCTGATGCCCGCGTTCACCACGCGGATGCCGCTCTCGGCATTCGCAAGCGCGTCGGCCAGGAGCCAGACGTAGCCCCCCGGAGCCGCACCTCCCTCGGTGATGCTGTCACCCATCACCACCAGCGTAGTCACACCCGACAGCGCCTTCGGCAGGCCCTTCGCCATGCTGAACCCTCCATGCATCCTCGTTCGGCGGCAGCCGGCCGCCCCGGAGGGCATGGTACCAGACCGAGCGCGGCTATGCGGCTGCTACACTGAGTCGCCGGGATGCCTTGCGACCGATCCGGCGACCGATCACCAACCTTCACGGAGCGCCTATGAGCACCCTTCGTGCGCCGGCATTCCCGCGCCGACTCCTGTTCACCGCCGTCGCCCTGTGGGCGGTAGCCCTCGCGGGCGGCTCCGCGCTTGCGCAGCAGTTCGCCCTCCGCATCGTCCATACCAACGATGTGCACGGCCGCCTGCTCCCGTTCCCGTACACCTTCGGAGGCGAGAAGGCCCCGGCCCTGGTGGGCGGTACGGCCCGCAGGATCACGCTGGCCCGGCGGCTCCTGAAGCAGGCGCCGGGCTCGTCGATCCTCGTCGATTGCGGCGATGCCTTCACGCGCGGGCCGCTGGCTACGACGTACATGGGCCAGGCCGAAGCCGCGGCCATGAACGCCGCGGGGTACCAGTTGGGTGTCGTGGGGAACAACGAGTTCAAGGCCAGGGACGCGGCCGACGCCGAGGACGCACCCGGCGCCCAGGCCGCCCTGACCCGCTTCGTCGCCGCGTCGCGCTTCCCCTGGCTCTGCGCCAACGCCACGGACGGTGCCGGGAAGCCCGTCGCGGGCGCCGTGCCGTATGTCGTGCGGCGCTTCGGGCAGGTGCGCGTGGCCTTCTTCGGCATCACCGCGCCCCGGTCCGCCAGGTACCCGCAGACGCGCGGCTGGACGATCACCGATCCCATCGAAGCCGCCCGGAAGCTCGTGCCGCAGCTGCGGAAGCAGGCCGACCTCGTCATCGCGCTGACCCACATCGGCGATGAGAGCGACAAGGCGCTCATCGCCGAGGCGCCGGGCATCGACGCGGTGGTCGGCGGCGACTCGCACACGTTCCTGCCCGACGCCGACCAGGTGAAGGGCCCCGACGGCCGAATGGTCCCGCTGGCCCAGGCCGGTGAGTTCGGCGTCTGCGTGGGGTCGTTGGACCTTGACTGCCGCCGCGACGAGGGCGGCCGCTGGCGCGTGGCCTCGGCCACCGGAAGGCTCCATCGCGTCACGCCCGACCTGCCCGACGACCCCGCGGTCGCCCGCGCGCTACAGCCCTTCCTGGCGCCGTTCCTGAAGCCCATCGCCCGGCTTGGAGGCTGCGGTTCGGATGGGAAGGCGCTGGAACGCCGCACCACGCAGCTCTTCGTGTCGGCCATGCGCCGGGCCTCGGGCGCCGACATGGCCCTGAGCCCGCTCGGATTCGGCATCCACGGCGTTCTTCGCGACGGCCCGATCACCCGGTACGACGTCTACAGCTCACAGCCCTACCACAACACGGTGGTCACGGTGGCGACGGCGGCCGAGGCCCTGCGCCGGTTACGGGACTTCGCGCCCGACATGGTCACCGACGGCGCGGCCCGACCCACCGGCGAGACGCGCATCGCCATGATGGACTACGCGGTGTCTGAACTGGGCGTCAAGCCGCTCCGCCTCCGCAGGACCGGCATCGACGTCCGCACCGCCGTCATCGACTACCTCACGCAGACCGCACCGATCCGCGGCGCGGCACGGAGAACCTCCCATTGAGCCCTGCGAACCCCACGATTGAGACCGCCCGCGAAGCCTTCCCCGTGACCCGCGAGTGCATCTACCTGAACACGGGCACCTACGGCCCTATGCCCGAGCCCGCCCTGCAGGAGCTTCTGGAGGCCACCGCAGCGGCGGAGCGCCAGGGCATCGCCTGCACCCGCGACCTGGGCCAGGACGTGGGCCGGGCGCGGCAGGGGCTGGCGGCCATGGTGGGCGTGGATCCGGGCCAGATCGCCATGTCTCGCAACTCCACCGACGGCATCAACCTGGTGCTGGCGGGGATCGACTGGCGGCCAGGCGACGAGGTGATCACCACCGACGAGGAGCACGAGGCCATGTGGCACCCGCTCCTCTACCTGAGGGCCACGCGGGGCATCGTGGTACACCGAGTACCCGTCTCGCCGGACGCCGACACCATGGTGGAGCGGCTGCGGCAGGTCGCCTGCCAACGAACCCGGCTGCTCACCTTTAGCCACGTGCCCTGCGAGACCGGCACGCGCCTGCCCGCCGCCGCCATGTGCCGCTTCGCCCGCGAGCACGGCATCGCGAGCCTGGTGGACGGCGCCCAGTCCGTCGGGGCGATCCCTGTCTCCCTGCCCGAGCTGGGTTGCGACTGGCTGGCCGGCAACGGACACAAGTGGCTCCACGGCCCCATGGGCACGGGCTTCCTGGCTGCCACGCCGGAGGCGATGACGGCGCTTCGGCCGGCGCACATCGGCGCGGGATCGCTGGCCGAGGCCGAATGGCAGGCAGGCCGCGCCGTGCCCCACGCCACCGGCGAGCGCTTCGAGTACGGTAGCCGCGACCTGGCGCGCTGGGCGGGGATGCACGCCTCGCTGGACTGGATGGGCGCCGTGGGTTGGCCGGCTATCCAGGCGCACATCGCCCGCCATGCTTCCGCACTGAAGGAGGGCCTCACGGCGCTGCCCGGCGTCCGCCTCCTGACGCCCGTGGCGGCCGAGGCGTCGGCGGGCCTGGTGACCTTCGTGGTGGACGGGCACAGCTTCCAGGCCGTGATGGACCACGCCCGCACCAGCCGCAACATCCACCTGCGCCCGGTGCCGCACTACGACGCTACGCGGGCCGCGGCGAGTGTGCTGACCAACGGCGACGACGTGGTGGCCCTGCTGGAAGCCCTGGGCGAGATGACCGCGTAGCCCGACAAACGACTGGAGCCATCCGCCCATGCGTGGAGCCAACGTCCCGCCATGAACCGATCTATCGGCTTTCCCTACGGCACAGCCGCCCTCCTGGTCCTCGCGCTGGCGCTCGCGTCGGGCGTCTGGCTGGCGGCGCACCCTGTGCGGAGCGCCACGGCCGACCTGACCATGTGGACGTTCGCCAACACGCACTACAACGCGTACAAGGCCGCAGTGCCCTCCTTCGAGAAGGCGCACCCCGGCGTCCATGTCGATGTGCAACTCGTCTCCGGCACAGCCGTTACCTCGCGGCTGCAGGCGGCGTTCTGGGCCGACCTCGACGTCCCCGACATGGTGGAGGTAGAGATCAGCAGCGCCGCCGCCTTCTTCCGAGGCCCGCTGGAGCACGTGGGGTTCCTGGACCTGACGGACCGCATCCACCGCGCCGGCCTCTGGGACGGCATGGTGCAGGCCCGGTTCGCCCCCTACACCAGCCGCGGGCGCATCTTCGGCCTGCCGCACGATGTCCACCCGGTGCAGCTCGCCTACCGGCGCGACATCGTCGAGCGGCTGGGCGTGGACGTCGACAAGATCGAGACGTGGGATGACTTTGTCGCAGTCGGGAGGCGCATCACCGTCCCGAACAAGCGCTACATGCTGGAGATGCCCGATACCGAAGCCTCGCGGCTGGAGATGTGCCTCTTCCAGCGCGGCGGCGGCTACTTCGACAAGGAGGGGCGCTGCCGGTTCGATGACGAGGTGGGCGTCCAGACGATGCTCTGGTACGTCCCCCTTGTGGCCGGGCCGCGGCGCATCGGCGGCGACCTGGGCGGCGGGCAGATCCTCACCAAGGCCATTGAGGACGGGTACCTGCTCTTCCTGGCGGCGCCGGACTGGCGGACGATGTCGTTCGAGATGGACGTGCCGCGCGTCTCGGGCAAGATGGCCCTCATGCCGCTGCCGGCCGTGAAGCGCGGCGGGCCTCGAACCAGCACCTGGGGAGGCACCATGCTGGCCATCACCCGGCGTTCCCCGCACCCCGAGTTGGCGTGGGAGTTCGCCAAGCACCTCTACCTGAACCCGGCCGAGCTGGCCGAGCGCTTCCGAGGCACCAACATCATCCCCGCGCTGAGGTCCGCCTGGCGCCAGCCCGCCTTCTCCGAGCCGCGGCCCTACTGGTCGAACCAGCGGCTGGGCGACAGCTACGCGCTGCTGGCTCCGCAGACGCCCTACCAGTACGCCAGCCCCTTCGTCAGCACCGCCAAGGGCAAGCTGAGCGAGGCGCTGGTGGCCTGCGTGCAGCGGTACCGGACAAGAGGCCCCGACGGCTTCGAGCCCTTCGTGCGGCGGCAGTTGCGGGGAAGCGCCGGCGAGCTTCGGCGGCTCATGTCGCGGAGCCCGTTCCTTTGAGCGCGCCGCAGCGCACAAGGGCCGACCGCTGGTTCCGGGTGCAGCACCGCGCGGCGCCCTACCTCTTCGTGGCTCCCTTCGTGCTGCTCTTTCTGACGTTCGGCCTCTGGCCCATCGTGAAGAGCCTCTCGCTCTCCATGTATGCCACGAGCGGGCCCAAGGACCAGGTCTTCGTGGGCGCCGCCAACTTCCGGTTCCTGCTCGGCGACCCCGACTTCCGCGTGGCGGCGGCCAACACGGCGGTGTTCGCGTTCTGGTCGGTCTTCGTGCAGCTGCCGCTGGCGCTGGGCCTGGCGTTGCTGCTGAGCCGCTCCTGGCTGCGGGGCCGCGAGTTCCTACGGCTGGTCTTCTTCTCGCCGAACCTGCTGGGCCAGGTCTTCGTCGGTGTGCTCTTCAGCGTCCTCTTCGTGCCGCAGTACGGCCTGCTCAACAACGCCCTGCACGGGCTGACGGAGCCGCTGCACCGGTACCTCTCGTTCATCCCGGTGGTCGAGCTGGACACCAAGTGGCTGGCCAACCCGGCGCTGGTGATGCCGGCGCTGGTCCTCACGTCGCTCTGGATGTACGTCGGCTTCAACATGATCTACTTCCTGGCCGCGCTGCAGGCCGTGGACCAGGACCTCTATGAGGCCGCCACGGTTGACGGCGCCAACGGGCTCCAGCAGTTCATCGCGGTGACGCTGCCCGGCATCCGGCCTGTGGCCGTCTTCGTGCTTATCACATCTACCATCGGCTCGTTCCAGCTCTTCGAGCTGCCCTACATCATGCTGGGCAACGGTCCGGGACCGAACAAGGCGGGTCTCACCATCGTGATGTACCTCTACCAGATGGGCTTCGTGACCGGCGATCTGGGGTACGCCTCCGCCGTGGGATGGACGCTGGCGCTGGGCCTGCTCGTGATCAGCCTGGCGCAGATGCGGATCACGGGCGCCTTCCGGAGCAACACCGAATGAGGCCCACCGTCGCCACCCGCGTGCTGCGGGCCATCGTTTACGTGGGCCTCGGCCTGCTCGCGGCGTTGACGCTGACGCCGCTGCTCTGGCTCGTGGCCGCCGCCACCAAGGGCCCCGACGACCTGTTTCACTACACCTTCTTCGCACCACGCGGCACATGGGCCAACTACCAGGAGCTGTTCGAGGTCTTCAAGGCCGTGAAGAGCGTGAACTTCCTGCGGTGCGGCATCAACAGCGTCTTCGTCGCCTGCACCACGGTGCTGGTTCAGCTCTTCTTCTCGTCGCTGGCGGGCTTCGCGCTGGCCAAGTACAGCTTCCGAGGGAAGAAGCAGCTGACGGTGCTGATGCTCTCGACGATGCTCATCCCGGGTCAGGTCGTCATGGCCCCGCTGTACGAACTGATCTACCGGATGGGCCTGGTGGACAGCTACCTCGGCCTCGTGGTGCCCGGCGCCGTCAGCGTCTTCGGCATCTTCCTCTTCCGGCAGTCCATCACGCAGATGCCCGATGAGCTCCTGGACGCGGCGCGCATGGACGGCTGCACGGAGTTCCGCACCTACTGGGACATCGTGATGCCGGTCTCGCGGCCCATGGTCGGCGCCTTCTGCCTGATCTCGTTCATGGGCGCCTGGAACAGCTTCCTCTGGCCGCAGATCATCCTGCACAACAGCGCCCGGTTCACGCTGCCTATCGCGCTGAACCAGCTCGTGGGCATCTACCAGCAGCAGTACGGCACCCTCATGGCCGGGACGCTGGTGAGCATCCTGCCGGTTGTGGTCCTTTTCATGCTGCTGCAGCGCGAGTTCGTGGCGGGCCTCACGGCCGGCGCGGTGAAGGGGTAGCGCCGCCCCACGTCTCTTGGGCGCTCGGGCCTCGGCGCCCAAGACCGGTATGGCAGGAGTGCGTCGGGGAGAGGAGCCGGTTCGCACGGGCAGGAAAACGGTGCGCCGGTGTCGCAATGAACCCCGCGAGGCCGGAGCCCGGTTGGGTCGGCCCGATCAAATCGCAGGAGTGCGCAAGCCCATGCCTAAGATCGCCTTCATCGGAGCCGGCAGCCTCGGGTTCACCCGCGGCCTCGTCAGGGATATCCTAACCTTCCCGGCCCTGGCAGACTCGACCATCAGCCTCATGGACGTCGACCCCGACCGCCTGGAGTTCGCCAAGACCGCTGTGACACGCATCGTCGAGGCGGGCAACTATCCCGCCAAGGTGGAGGCGCACCTCGACCGCCGCGCCGCACTCGAGGGCGCCGACGCGGTGCTCTGCACCATCCTGGCCGCGCCCGTCAGCGTCTGGCGGCACGACATCGAAATCCCCATGAAGTACGGCGTCGACACCAACGTGGGCGACACACGCGGCCCGTCGGGCACCTTCCGCGCTATACGCACCATCCCGGTCATGCTCTCCATTTGCCGCGACATGGAGGAGGTCTGCCCCAACGCCATCCTGCTCAACTACACGAACCCCATGGCCATGCTCTGCCGCGCCATGCTGGGTGAGACCAAGATCCGCCTGAGCGGCCTCTGCCATAGTGTGCAGGGAACCGCCCACATGCTGGCCCACTGGATCGGCGCGCCGACCAACGAGATCACCTACCTCTGCGCCGGCATCAACCACCAGGCCTTCTACATCGACTACAAGTGGAACGGCAAGGACGCCTACCCGCTGATCCGCGAGGCGGTCGAGCGGCCCGACGTGAGCAACGAGGAGCAGGTGCGCAACGAGCTCTTCCGCCACCTGGGCTACTACGTTACCGAGAGCAGCGGCCACAACTCGGAGTACGTCGCCTGGTTCCGCAAGCGTCCCGACCTAATCGAGAAGTACTGCACCCACGGCACTGGCTGGAACCCCGGCAAGTACGGCTACATCATGGACGAGTACCTGCGACGCGAGGGAACATGGCAGGCGGACATCAAGGCCGAGATGGAACGGAACGAGCCGATCAACCTGCAGCGCGGCCATGAGTACGCCGCCTCGATCATCAACGCCACCTGCGGCGACGGGACGCTTTTTGAGTTCAACGGCAACGTCCTGAACCACGGCCTCATCGACAACCTGCCGCAGGGCTGCTGCGTTGAGGTGCCGGTGATGGCCAGCAAGCGGGGCCTGGATGCCATGCATGTGGGCGCCCTGCCGCCGCAGTGCGCCGCGCTCATCTCCATCTCGGCGCAGAACGAAGAGATGGCCGTCCACGGAGCGATCACCGGCGATGCGCGGTCGGTGTTCCACAGCATAGCCTTCGACCCCCTGACCTCGGCCGTCCTCTCCCTGGCGGAGATCAAGGAGATGGTGAAGGAGATGTTCGAGGCGTCGAAGGACTACCTGCCGCAGTTCAAGTCGTTCGACTTCTAGGCGGCATATGCGGGGCCGCGCCATACCCGGTGCGGTCCCGCCGATGCCGTCGTACCGGCTCAGCGCTTGCGGTCGCCGTGGAGCTGGTCGAAGAGGGTCAGGCGTTTCTTCTTGCGCGGGGTCGAGGCCTTGCGGGCCTCCGGCGTGTTCATCAGGTCCGTCAGCGAGTGGAACCGCATGGCGTCCTTGGGTTGGACCCAGGCGAAGAGCGCGTCGGGCAGCTTGGGGTTGGCCTCCACGCGGTTCTCGTAGGCAAAGTGGACGTCGGCCGGGGGCAGGGGATCCTCATCGATGAGGAACTCGCCGGGGTTGTCCGGGTCCGGCTCGGGTGGCCTCTTCTCGCGCGGCGGTAGCGGCCGGGCCACGGCGTCGAAGCTGAACCGACGGATGAGATGGTCCTCCTTGCCGATGGCGATGCGTGTGGTCGCTACGTAGACCGGATCACTCATGTCGGCGGCGAGTACGTGGCAGAGGACGCCATCGGAGGTTTCATCGGCCTCCAGCTTCATCGACTTGCTCTCCTCGAGTAGCGCCTGGCCGATATCTAGCCCCGTGAAGGCCGCCACTTCCAGGCTGGGCGAGATTGTCTGCAGGCCCACGAAGTCCTTCGGAGCCGGCGCCTCGGTGAAGTTGTTCGCTACCTGTTGGTAGGTGTAGAACCAGCGCCCGTCGCAGACGAACCGGGTGACGGCCGGTTGCGTGAACCCCGGCGTCCGTGCGCGGACCTCCAGCACCATCCGGTTGGGCCTGCGCGCCTCGAAGAGGGCGCTCACCAGCGAGGCCGCCGCCGCCACGGTGGAGGTCTTGGTGTAGGTGGTCTCCTGACGCAGGGATCGCAGCTTTCGGTACGTCGCCACCGTGGCCGTCAGCAGCTCACGGACCTCGGGCGGGGCAGGGATCACGGGGATGGCGGGCGCCTGCGCGCGGGCCGGCGAGCAGGCCGCTACCGCCGACAGGGCCGCGACTGCCGCCCGAAGTCGGCTCATCCGCGCACGGCGCGGCCCGGGCCGGCGGGCCGCTGGGTGGCGCGGCGAAGGCGGGTCAGCTGGAACACGGCCGCCCGGCTCACGTGGCTGTCCGGGTCCTCCGTCACGACCCTCAGCGTTGCCACGATGCCCTCGCGCACCTCCGGGGGCGTGGTGCGCAGACGGGCGGCCTGCGTCATGGCCGAGGCTGCCAGCACGCGCCAGAGGCGCTCGGTACCCGGCGCGAGGGCCTTGCGGCAGGCGGCCACGTCGCCCAGCGCGGTGTAGATGCCCCGCACCCTCGCCTGCAGCCGCTCAAGCGACCGTGCGTAGGACTGGGCGGCCACCGCCCGCGCAACATCATTCGGCGTTCGGCACCGGGCCATCTGGGCCAGGGCAAGCTGCTCGATGCGTATTCCTCCGTCGACGTCCGTCAGGGCGCCGGGCCGCTGGCGCATATGGGAGCCCATCCGGACTAGCCGCGCGCAGATGGCGAGGGCCTTGTCGCGCCGGCCTGCGCGTAGCCGACGTTCCGCCTCACGGACCGTGGCCATGGCAAAGGCCTGCAGGGGCTCGGCGTGGCCGGCGATCTCCATGGTGTTGACGGTCAATGCCATGGGGTGCGGCTCGCACCCGGGCTCCACCAGGACGCCCAGGGCAGGGGCGCCGTTGCGCTCCACGTAGAAGTCGGCCTGGCTCTGGCGCGAGCCGATGGTCAGGTCGCCCATCTCGGCCGCGTTCAGCGGCGGTAGGTTCAGCCCCTCGTATCCTGCGGCGAGGCTGCCCTTGGTGCGGCGCCGCCGCTGGTACGAGTTGACTGCCTGCAGGTACCAGGCGGCGGCGTTGCCCGTGCCCGTGGCGGGTTGCGCCACGGCGTCGGTGGGCACGTCCGTCACGAAGGCTTTCGACGCGGGGCGCGAGAGCGGCAGGCGCGATGCGGGGCAGGGCGCCTGGGCCGAGGCCCTCGCCGCGCCCAGTGCGAGCGCCGGCGCGGCAGCGGCCAACCAGGCCAATCGCGTCAGTCGACCCATACTGCGCTCCGTCCGATGAGGCCTCGCAGGGTCACCTGCAGGTCGTCGGTCGGCTCCACGCGGAACCCGGCCATGACGCGGCGCGGCCCCGTGGGATCGGCGACGTGGACGCAAACGCCCGTGGTGCCCGGGTGTTGCAGCAGCGTCGTCCGCACGAAGCCGAGCACGCCGGCCTGGTCGGGGCTGATCCGCACGTTCAGCGTCTGGCCGCCCTGGGACGACGACCGGCTGGGCAGCAGGGCCACCATGTCCGCCACGATCTCGGCCTCGCGCTCCGCGGCGTTCTCTTCACCTGCCCCGATGTTCTCACGGAACTGCACCCGGCCGGTGACCTGGACCACGGCATCCTTTACCAGCGCTGCCGCGCACTCCTTGTAGGTGGACGCGAAGACGGTAACCTGGACCTCGCCGGTCAGGTCCTCCACGACGATGTGCGCCATCGTGTTCTTGTTACGGTCGACGCGTGCGCGAATCTCGGCGATCACGCCGGCGATGTTAACGACGCTGTCCTTCTCCTGCTCGGCCAGGTCCTCGGTGGCGACCGCGCCGATTCGGCTCAGCCGCTCCCTGTGGTCCGCCAGCGGATGGCCCGAGATGTAGCACCCCAGCAGGTCGCGCTCGGCCCGGAGCTGGACCTCGGTGGGGTAGTCGGGCACGTCCGGCAGCGGCGCGTCGGCCTCCTCCACGGCGCCGTCGTCGAACAGGCTGGCCTGGCCGCTGTTGCGCGCCTTCTGCTTGGATGCCGCCAGCCTCATGGCGTCGTCCAGGCCCTGTGAGAGGGCCCGCCGAACAGGGTGGATCGATCCCAGCGCGCCGCACTGGATCAAGGAGTCGATGCAAGCCTTCGTCATGCCCTTCCGAGCCGTGGTCCGTTCGCAGAAGTCGGCCAGCGAACGGAATGCACCGCCGTCGGCACGGGCGGCCATGACGGCCTCTACGGCGGTCTTGCCCACGCTCTTGATGGCCGCGAGCCCGAACCGGATGGCGTTGTCCTCGCGTGAGAACTCCACGTCAGAGCGGTTGACGTCCGGCGGCAGGATGGTGAGGCCCATGCGCGAGCACTCGGCGAGGCAGCTACGCATCTTGTCCGGCTTCTCCAGGTAGCAGGTAAGGAGCGCGGACATGTACTCGATGGGGTAGTGGGCCTTCAGGTAGGCCGTCTGGTAGGCCACCATGGCGTAGCAGACGGCGTGAGCCTTGTTGAACGCATAGCCGGCAAAGGGCTCGATGAGCTTGAAGATGCGCTCGGCCTGCGCCTCGGTGCGGCCCAGCTGCAGGGCGCCCTTGATGAAGTCCGTGCGGGACTTCTCCATGTCGGACGCCTTCTTCTTGCCCATGGCGCGCCGCAGCAGGTCGGCCTTGCCCAGGCTGAACCCGGCGAAGACCCGCGCGATCTGCAGCACCTGATCCTGGTATACGATGACCCCGTAGGTCTCCTTCAGGATCGGCTCCAAGCAGGGATCGGGATAGCGGATCGTCTCGGCCCCGTGGCGGCTCCGGACGAAGGTAGGGATGTGCTCCATGGGGCCGGGGCGGTAGAGTGCCACCATGGCTGCCAGGTCGCGGACCGAGCCGGGCCTCAGCGCGGCGATGTTCCGGCGCATGCCCGCGCTCTCGAGCTGGAACACGCCCTTGGTGTCGCCTCGGGCCAGCAGGGCGAAGGTCGCCTCGTCGGCCAACGGCAACGTGCGCGGGTCAAGCGTCACGCCCGTGGATTTGCGGATGTTGGCCACGGCCCGACCGAGGATGGTGAGGTTGATCAGCCCCAGGAAGTCCATCTTCAGGAGGCCGATGTCCTCCAGCGTCGATGCCGAGTACTGGGTCACCAGGCCGCCGTCGGTGGACTTTTGCAGCGGCGTATGCTCAACCAGTGGATCCGCCGAGATGACCACGCCGGCCGCATGCACCGACGAGTGGCGCGCGATGCCTTCCAGGCGCAGGCAGGTGTCGACGAGGTGGCGTATGGGCCGGTCGCGGTCATACAGCTCCCGGAACTCGGCGTTGTTCTCCAGTTCCCCTGCGATGCCGCCCGACTTGGCGTTGCCCTTCACGAGGCCCACGATCTTGTTGACCTCGCTGATGGGCATGTCCAGCGCTCTGCCTGCGTCCTTCATCACGGCTTTGGCCTGCAGCGTCCCGAAGGTGACGATCTGTGCCACGCGGTCGGCGCCGTACTTCCGGGTGACGTACTCCATCACCTCGCAGCGCCGGGCATCCTCGAAGTCCATGTCGATGTCGGGCATGCTGAGCCGCTCGGGGTTCAGGTACCGCTCGAACGTGAGGCCGTACTCGACGGGGTCGATGTCCGTGATGCCCGCCGCGTAGCTGACCAGCGATCCCGCAGCCGAGCCGCGGACGCCGAAGTGGATGTGCTGGTCCCGAGCGAACTGGGCGAAGTCGGCCACAATCAGCGTGTACGCGGAGTACCCCATCTCCCTGATGACGCGTAGCTCGTACTCCAGCCTCTCGCGGTAGTCGGGCGCGGGATCGCCCACCAGGGCCCGCAGGCCCTGCCACGCAGTGCGCTCCAGATGGTCGTCCGGCGTCACACCCTCCGGTAGGCCCGGCGCCGGCATGGAAAGCCGTCCGAAGGTCATCTCCAGGTTGCACCGGTCGGCGATAGCCAGGGTGCGCTCCATGGCCTCCCGATGCTCCGGCAGGGCGGCGGCCATCTCAGCTGCCGACTTCATGTAGAACTGCTGCGAGTCGTAGCGGAGGCGCTTGGCGTCGTCCATCTTGGCGCCGGTGCCCACGCAGAGCAACACATCGTGGGCGTAGTGGTCATCGCCGTTCAGGTAGTGGACATCGTTGGTGACCACGGTCTGCAGGCCCATCTCGCGTGCCAGCTTCGGCGCCAGTTCGCGCACCTTCTCCTGGTCGTGCAGGCCGTGCGCCATGATCTCAACGAGGAAGCGATCCGGGCCGAAGAGGTCGCGATAGAAGGCGGCCGCCTCCTGCGCCCGGGCCATATCGTCGGCCACGATGGCGTCGCTGATCTCGCCGGCCAGGCACCCGCTCAGGGCGATGATGCCCTCGTGGCGCTCTGCCAGGAGGCCGCGGTCGATGCGCGGCTTGCTGTAGAAGCCGTCGATGGCGGCGGTGGAGACCAGGCTCAGCAGGTTCCGGTAGCCCGTCAGGTTCTCGGCCAGTAGCACCATGTGGTGGTTGTTGCGGCCCTGCCGGGGCGTCTTGTCCAGATGCGAGCCCGGCGCGACATAGGCCTCGACGCCCACGATGGGCTTGATGCCGGCTCCCCTGGCGGCCTTGTAGAAGTCGAGAGCGCCGTACATGACACCATGGTCGGTGAGGGCCAGGGCCGGCATGTCGAGTTGCACCGCCCGCTTCACCAGGGCGCCCAGGCGGGCGGCTCCGTCGAGAAGCGAGTACTCAGAGTGCGTATGGAGATGGACGAACTGTGGCGGCGGCATGGGATCGAAACACGACCTGTCAGGCGAACTTGGAAGCGACAGAGCTTGGGGTGTACCCCATCATCCAGACACGGCGGGGACCTGCGGCGGTACAGGCGGGTTGTCTAACCGTTCAGTGTATTCGCGGGGCCTGCCCGAGTCAAGGCCCATGGCCGGGGCGCCCGCAGGCCGTCGGGTACATTAGCAGGTACAGAGGGGCGCCCGACGCGGCATCGCCAAGCCCCCGGGGGAGATCAGAAGGCCTTGCCGTCTCGCGTTTGGACCAGACGTGCTCGCGTGGTCCCCGGGTGCCGATCACCGTGGGCGCGCCGAATCGTGGCCACCCTCGTGCTCTGGTGCGGAGCCCTCGGCTACGCCGGCATGTTGCCCGACCGGCCGGCCCGCGCCGTGCCGGGGCGCGGCGTGCCTCCCTGCGAGGCCCTGGAGCAGGGCAACCCCGGCAGGCGCGAGATCGCGCTGACCATAGACGACGGTCCGCACGATCCCATCGCCCGGCAGTTGCTCGACATCCTCCGCGCCGAGGATGTGCGCGCTACCTTCTTCGTGGTCGGCAAGCGCGTTCGCGAGCATCCCGGCGTGGTAGCGCGTATGGTCAATGAGGGGCATGAGGTCGGGAGCCACACGGCCACGCACCGGCGGCTGGACACGCTCTCGGATGTCATGATCCGGGCGCAGCTGCTTGGTTGCGAGGCGGCTGTCGAGTCGGCGTGCGGCCGCCGCGTGAACCTCCTCCGTCCGCCCGGCGCCCGCTACAACGCCGCGACCGCCAGGATCGCCGAGGAGGGCGGCTACAGGCTGGTCGGATGGACGGTCGCGGCGAAGGACTTCGTCGAGGTGCCCTCTGACCTGATCGTCGACCGCGTGCTGGCATCCGTTACCAACGGGAGCATCATCCTTCTGCACGATGACTACCCGGAGACCGTGACGGCCCTGCCGCGCATCCTCCGAGCGCTGAAGCGCCAGGGCTACAGGTTCGTCACCGTCTCTGAGATGCTCGGCCGCCTGTCGCCGCCTATCCGTGTGGAGCGCAATCCTGTGGCTCCGTCAGCGCGGTCGACGGCGTTCGCGGAACCCGGCACGGCTGCTGGACCGTAACTGAGATCAAGCCGACATAGGATGGGTGCCATGGACCTGACTACACCATTCAGACGTGAAGCCCGGAACGATGCCCGCGAGTTCGACGGATTGGTGCGCAAGTGCCACCGCCAGGCCTATAACATCGCCTACCGGCTGGCCGGCAACCACGCCGACGCCGAAGACCTGACGCAGGAAGCGTTCATTCGTGCGTACAGGTTCTTTGACCGATACAATCGCCAGATGCCGTTTGAGAACTGGCTATACAGGATTATCTCGAACGCCTTCATCGACAGCATTCGCCGCCGTCCCAAAGCGCGCCTCCAGTCGCTAGACCAGCCGATCATGCGGAACGGCATCGACACCCAGGTCTACCTGGAGTTGCCCGACGAGGGCGCGAACCCGGAAGGCCAGATCATGGAGCGAGAGATCGATGAGCCCCTGCAGAGGGCGCTCTCCACGCTCCCCCACGATTTCCGGCAGGCTGTCGTCCTGGCGGATATCGAGGGCTTATCCTATGAGGAGATCGCGGAGACCATGGGCTGTTCCCTCGGCACTGTGCGTAGCCGGCTGCATCGCGGACGGAAGGCGCTACGGGCTGCCCTGGGCCCCGGGTTCACCCGCAGGTCCATCGGAGCGTTGCCTTGAACTGTCGCAGAGTGCACGGCCTTCTTTCGGCCTATATTGATCGCGAGGTTACGGGGCGCGAGATGCTCGTCATCCGGGCGCACCTGGCCCAGTGCCCCGATTGTGCCGACGAGTGCGAGTCGCTCTCATGCACCAAGGAAGCCGTCGCCGCCCTGCGCACGCGGGCTCCGCAGTCGGACCTGGAGACCCTGATCCTCACCCGCGTCGCGCGGGAACGCCGCGCACCGGCCGTCTGGCCGGCCCTCGCCGTCGCTTCGTCGGACCGGGTACGGCAGGCCAGGTTAGCGGCACTCGCTGCGGCCCTTGCGGTCACGGCCCTGGCGCTCTCTGTGCGCAACACCCTTGTGGATCAGGCCGATAGGCGCGACGCGCTCGCCGTCCACCATCCCGCCGGCCAGGCCGGCTCGGTAGCCGACTGGAACGTTGAGGCGCTGCACGGTGATGTGGATCGGCAGTCGGTATCGACCTGGGCTGTGCCTGCCTCCCGGGTCGAGACGCTCGGCTCCCAGCCGTAGCACGAGGGCGTAGCCCCGCGTGAGCCGCTCCGCTACCATAGCCCTGGCGCTCTTCTGCCTCGCCGGCCCGGCAGTCCACCCGGCGGCGACTGCCGTGGGCTCAGGCGGGCCGACCGTCACTGAAGCCTGGGAGGCCCTCTCCCGTGGGCTCCAGAGCGTGCCCCTCACCGGCGAGAAGCTGGTCATCACAACCGATGCCGAGGGGGATTTGCGTGTCCTGACGCGCCGGGTGGCCCACGCGTCCGACGGGCGCAACATGCACAGCACGATCAAGCCCCGCGCCGAGAAGGGCAGCTTCGCGTGGGACGACGGCATCACCATTCGTACCTATGACGCCCAGACCGGTACCATGCTGATCCGCCGTAGCCTGGAGCGACGCCCTTCCCGCACCACGGCCGCCTGGAGGCTGAACCTCGTCAAGCGCAGCTATAACCTGGTCGTGGAGGGGGTCGAGCGGGTGGCCGGTCGCAAGTGCCTCCGCCTGGCGCTCGACCCGTACAGCCGCGCGGGCCTGACCATCCGCGTCTGGCTCGACCGGGCCACCGGCGCCGAGTTGCGCCGGGAGGAGGCCGACCCCGCAGGCAACTCCGTCCACGCTGAGATGTTCACCTCTGTCTCCATCCTTCCGCCCGGTCGCGACCCGGCCGTATCGTGCGCCATGCCTCGCCGCGCCAGGGTCGAGAGCTTGATCGGCGTCCGCGCATCCAGCGACCTCCATGAGCTCTCTCGGCGGGCCTCGTTCCACGTTCGCGTACCGGCCCAGGCGCCCGCGGGCTTCGAGTTTGAGCAGGGAACCGTCGCCACGGTGGGTGGCCGAAAGGCGGCCGTGCTGCGGTACACGAACGGCCTGGCCGCGCTGACGCTGGTGGCAACGCCGGTGCCGCCGCGCACGATGGCCGCGCCGGAGCATCGGGCCAGGCGGATCGCCGCGGGTCACTGGCGAGTTGACTGGTCAGGCCCCGATATGGACGTGGTAGTTATGGGTCCATGCTCGCCCGAGGAGTTGCTTGGGATGATGGCCGGCTTCGATGCGGCCTCGGAGAGCGCCTTTGTCAGGCGGATGGCCGATGAGAACGAGGCGGCAGGTCGACTCATCTCCTCCATGCGAGGATCAGGACGCACACGTGACACCGTCCATGCGATCCTAGAGATCGCCCGGCGCTCCGGCAAGCCCGTCGAGACGGTCTGGGCCTACGTTCGCGCCGGGCATGGCTGGCAGAGCGCCGCCTCGCGGTTCGGCATCCCGGCATCGGTGATCCAGGGACACCTGAACGGCAACCGCTGACCCGGCTACAGCATCATGTGCTCACGGTAGACTTCGAGGCTGTAGAGGAAGTCCTGGTAGCCGATGTTCGTGGATAGCGAGTGGTCCGATGCGTAGACGAACCTCGCGCCGCGCTGCTTCAGGCCCTCCACGAAGGCTGTGACCCCCTCGCGGATCACCGTGCGGTCGCCGCTCTCCAGGATGCGCGCGTCCAGCCCGCCCACCCACGCCAGCCGGTCGCCGTACTTCTCCGTAAGCCTGAAGAGGTCGTTCCCGGCCTTAACCTCCATGGGGTTCAGGGCGTCGAACCCGGCCTCCACCACCAGCGGCACGGCGGGCTCGGTGAAGCCGCAGGAGTGGAGCACCACGGGCAGGTCGTAGCTGTGGAAGAACTCCACCATCTCGGCGTAGTAGGGGAAGATGAGCTTGGAGAGCGTCCTGGGGCTGGCGAATAGCGCCTGCTTGTACCCGAGGTCCTCGTAGAGCCAGATGCCGTCCGGCTTGCCCGCTTCCTCGATCAGGATCTTGTAGGCCCACTTGTAGAGGTCCGTGTAGACGCGGCAATAGTCGTGGATCCAGTCGGGGTCGGTGACGAGGGCGGTGTACATGGTGGTGTCGCCCAGGCTACCGCGCATGTTCTCCCAGATGAACTGGTTCCCGTAGCTGCACCAGCGCCCCCTGCCGCGCCAGTGCTCCAGGTTCTTGCGGACGGCGTCGAGGTCTCCCAGCCGTGAGCGGTCGGGGTTCATGAGCAGCGGACGGTACTTGCTCTCCCAGACTTCGCGGCAGGTCATGTCGAAATCGATGTGCTCCGGCGTGCCGCTCTGGTGCTTCCACCACTTGAGCAGGCCGCCCGCGCCATTCCGCACGGTGCGCCAGGCTTCGGTCTCCTCCACCACCTCGCTGAAGCCCTGCATCGGCTGCCAGTCGAACCAGCCTCCGCATCCGACCATGTCGAAGCCGAAGTGCTCCACGATGTCCACGGCATTGCCGTTCTCGTCGGTGGGCATTCCCTCGGAGATCCAGCGTGTGATGGTGTCGCCCCAGGGGGAGTCGTGGCAAGGTACGTGGTCCGACGGCCGATGCCGGAGCAGGCTATCGATGGCTTCACGCCCGGTCTGCATGGTGCGCTCCTGTTGGCGGCATTAGCCGCAGATTGATGTAACATTCGACTTGGCCGCCCGCGTAACCTGCACAGGGTGGGCCATCCGCCTGCGCTCTCTGGGTATCCTGTCCCTACTGTGCCGGCACGGGCCGTCGCGGCCCCGGGCCCGCCCGTGATCCCTAGTCTCTGGAGGTAATCCGATGAGGTTGCTGCGCGTTGCCGCGCTCTGTTCTCTGTTGCCGCTCGCCGTGGCGCCGGCCATCGCTGGGCCATTGCTCAACGCCGGATCTCCCGCGCCGGCCATCAAGGGCGCGGCGTGGAGCGTCGGCAAGCCGCTGAATGCCTTCGCTGCGGGCTCGCTTACCGCGTTGACCTTCTGGTCCGCCACGGGCGACCAGGACATGCAGGTACTCCAAGGTCTGTTCGAGATGACGAAGCGCTACCCGAAGGTCCGCTTCGCCGTGGTGGCCGTGCAGGATTCCGCCGGCCCCGAGCCCGTCCGCAAGGCCGCGGCAGCCGCCAAGGCCGCCGGCTTCACGTTCGGCCAGGACACGACCGGCGCGCTTGCCAAGGCGTGGCTCGTGGCCGCTGACGAGCAGGATATGCCCATGGCCTTCCTTGTGGGCAAGGACGGCAACCTGGCCTGGATCGGCGACCCCCGCGGCGGGCTCGACTGGGCCCTGCGGCAGAGCGAGGCCGGCACGTGGAACGTGGCCCAGTTCGCCAAGGAACGAGCCAAGGAGAAGGCCGACAACGCCCGCTATGCCCGCATCATGACCCTCGTCCGCTCGGGCAAGGCCAGGGAGGGCCTGGCCGACCTGGACAAGTGGATGGCCTCCGACAAGGAGATGGCCAAGCGCATGGTGCTTGTCCGGTTCGACATCCTGATGCGCGCCGACGAACCCGCCGCCTACAAGTACGGCCGCGTCCTTCTCACCGGCGAGCTGAAGGACCAGTCGGGCCTGCTCTGGCTCATGGCCCGCTCCATCGTGGACGACAACCCCGTCCTCAAGAAGCCCGACTTCAAGCTGGCTCTGGACCTCTCGCAGCGCTCCGCCGAGATCACCCAGTTCAAGGATGCCAACATCCTCACGGCGCTCGCCTACTCGCACTTCAAGCTCGGCAACGTGGCCAAGGCCCTGGAGCTTCAGGAGAAGGCGATGCCCATAGCCGAGGCCAACAAGGAGATCCCGGAGCAGGTGAAGGCCACCATGCGGCAGCGGCTGCAGCTCTTCCGCAGCAAGAAGGCCGGCAAGTAGCCTCGCAGCCGACCGCGAGACAAGAGAGAAGGGGACCGGCAAGCCGTCTGCCGGTCCCCTCATTGCGTCAGGATGTGCGTCGGGCTCTAGTTGCCGCCCGATGCGCCTCCCTGCGGCTGCAGCCAGTAGGTCACCTGCAGCGTCCCGCTACCGGTGGTCTTCTTCAGCAGCCCCTTCTGCACGTAGATGTAGGGCGGCGGCAGCTTGGTGGCTGTCACCGTGTAGTCGCCGCTCGGGACCACCAGCTCGGCCCGGCCCGCTGCATTGGTGGGCGCATAGACGTCCACCGCGCCGGACGCCGACCGTGCGCGCACCGTGGCGCCGATGACCGGCTTCATGCTGGAGGGCTCCTCCACCACGAGCGCCTGGACGGTCAGCGGAGTGGCCGCCGGAACGGCGATCTCGTACCACCCACTGGCTGCGGGCACGTCGCCCCTCAGCGACAGGCGCCCAGCGACCTGGTTGGCGGCGCCGACGAGGGCCCAGACGCCGGTGGCCGGGTTCAGGTGGTAAAGGCCCGCGGAGGTGATCGCGGCGACGACGGTGGCGTCGCCCGTCCACTCCAGGGTCAGCGGCTTGGCTGGGTTCAGCGTCGCCGCGGAGCCCGATGGCTCGGTGATGCTGAGATAGATCCGAGCCAGCGTCGTCCGGGCCGGGCCTGCGGCCGACCCCGGCATCGATAGCGCATACCCCGGATCCGCGGGCAGGAATGTCGTCAAGCTCCGGCCAATCGTCGCGGCCGTGGTCACCAGTGTCGAAGCCGCCATGGTGGCCGATGTGTTCAGGCCGTCCGCCCGGTTGGAGGTGGCCGTAAAGGGCTCCGCCGTCGGTCGGTCGACGATGGGCTCCGCCGCGCAGAGAGTCGGGTGCCACTGGCTGGTCTGGCCGATCGCCACCGGAACCCGCGCCACGGAGGGCGAGTAGCCCGCCGCACGGTAGGTCACCACGGCGGCAGCCTCCGGCAGGTCATTCAGGCGGTAGAGGCCGTCGCCGTCCGTCGTGGCGGTGGCCCCAAGGGCGCTCACCGAGCATCCGGCGATCGGCCTGCCCGCTGCGTCCTTCACGAAGCCCTGCAGCGACCCCGAGGTGGCGCCGCCTCCGCCGCATCCCCAGAGCGCGGCCACGGCAGCGGCCGACGCCAGGGCCGCCGTCATGCGCCAGTACTGGCTCATCGAAGCACCTCCGAGCCGGCGCCGAACCAGTTCCCGGAAGGCAGTAGCCGGTAGCGGTTCGTGAAGCCGTCGATCAGGTCCGGTCCGATGGAGAGCTCCTGAGCGGTCTCATCGGCCAGGTAGAGGAAGTTGGACGACTGCATGGCCGACCGCAGCGTGTAGTCCAGGTAGCTGGGAGTGCGGACCCGCAGCGCCGATGGCCGCGAGGGCTGCACCCTTGGGCCGAGCGGCAGCGAGACGCGGACGCCGATGGTATCGGACCTCGTTGTGGAGCGCAGGGCGAGAGCCACCTGCGTCTGGCCGAAGAAGCGGACCAGGTCGATCCCCGCGCCGGAGTCGGACGAGACGAACCTGCCGCCCAACAGCCGGACGTAGGCGTTCCATGCGGGCAGCGAGTAGATGGCCTCGGCCACGCCGAAGGGCAGGTTCTCCAGCAGGTCATTGTTGGCGAAGCCGCCCGTGGCCCGCAGCAGGAGCCGCGGGGTGGGCGCGTGGAGCAACTCCAGCACGGCGCCGTCCGACGAGCCCGGGTACCGGCCGGCCGAGACCTGCGCGAGCCAGCCCGCCGCCGGCGCGAAGGCGTAGGCGAGGATGGCGCGGTCGGTGCGGAGCTTCTTCGATTCGTACCGGTAGAGGTCGCCGCCCAGGGGCAGGCTCATGCGGGCGTTGGCGACGGCGCCGCGGCTCAGCTGCACAGTGGCTTCGGGGCGGACCGAAATCCCCACCTTGGCCACCCCGGTCTCGGTGCCGATCTGGGTCTTGATGCCGGGGCCGATCTCCAGGTCCGTGCGCCCGGTGATCGCGTTCAGAGCCGCGCCCTGGAGGCCGGCGGCCTTGCCGGGCAGGAAGACGCGGTCGCACTGCGTGGCGAACTGGTCGGCGGACATGCTGCCCGAGGCGAACGAGCGGTAGGCCGCCGGAGACGTGGCGACCTCTGCCAGCGCGATGCCGCGCCGCTGGGGCACGAGCCGCCAGGTGGTGGCTTCCGCCGGGGCGCTTCCGGCGAGGACGCCGAAGACCGCCAGCATACCGTCGGCCTCGTCTAGCGTGTAGACGCGGTTCTCATAGGCGACCGTCAGCGTTCCGCCGGAGATCGCGGTGCGGACGTCCTCCATGCCCAGCGCGGCCACGGCCTGCGCCACGGCGTCGGCTGAGCCCGAAGATGCGGCGGACGCCGTCGCCGGGCGGCGAACCGGCAGGCTGGTGAGCGGGGCCGCGAAGCCCACGGTCACTGCCGTACCCGCGTTCGTGTCGGCGGCGCGGAGCCAAGTGCGGCCATGCTGCAGCACCACGCCGGCGTTGGCGCGGTCGCCGTCGAATTCGGCCTGCAGGGTGAGCCACGGGTAGAGCGAGCACTGGGCGCCGGCCAGCAGGCCCTTGTTGCCCCCTGCCGAACCGCCCAGCGTCAGGGCCGCGCGGTCGTTGAGCACGCGCCACGTTGCCACGGCGTAGGCGGTGTTCTCGCTCTCGAAGTTGCGGCCGGCCTCGACGACGCCGACGGCGAGGGCGGGCTTGCCGGCGCCGCCGGGCCGGATCTGGTACTTCCCGTGGAGGGCCAGGTCGGTTGCCAGCGACGGCGAGCTGAGGCTGAGCGAGAGTTCGGTCCTGGGCAGCACGCTCATGCCGACGGAGTAGTTGACGCGCCCTGCCATGGACTTCGACAGCCCGCCGTAGGGCGGCGTCCAGACCAGGTGGTAGAGCCCGTCAGGCAGGATCTCGGCGGTCGGGACGCGGATCAATCCGGTCAGACCGTTGATCGTAGCCGGCTGCGTAAGGGGCGCGGGCGGCTCCTGGCAGAGTGCGCCGCAGGCCACAAGGGCCAGCCCCGCCGCTGCCGAGAAGGGTAGCGCCGGCGATCTGGGCACGTTGGTCACCTCTCAGAGTGGATTTTCAGCTGCAACAGCCGTCATGGTAACACGCACACGCCCGGTAGTCAATGCGTCACCCGCTGAGAGCCCCGTCTTCCTGTGGCTCAGGCCTCTGCGGCCGAGCCTGACAACACGGAGGAAATCCCGCAGCGCCGTCGAATCATACATGGTTCGGCGACACCGCCGTATCCGAACCGAGAGGAGTACGACCCTATGACGGACAGCGTGAAGCAACCGGAGGCCGCGATCGGGGCGCGCCTGTCGGTGATGATGTTCCTGGAGTTCTTTGTGTGGGGCGGCTGGTACGTGACGGTCGGCAACTACATGGGCGAGAACGGCCTGAAGGAAAGCATCGCCTGGGCCTACTCGCTCTGTCCCATCGCGGCCATTATCTCGCCGTTCTTCACAGGCATGGTGGCGGACCGCTTCTTCGCGACGGAGCGGGTCCTCGGTGTCCTCCAGTTGCTTGGAGGAGCGACACTGCTGGCGGCGCCCCTGGCAGCACAGAGCGGTCCCACGGCGTTTCTCGTCTGCCTGCTGCTGCACACTCTCTTCTTCATGCCGACCCTGGGGCTCACGAACACCCTGGCTTTCTCGCACATGAGCAACCCGGAGAAGCAGTTCCCCATGGTCCGGGTCTTCGGGACCATCGGTTGGATCGTGGCCAACGTCGTCGTCAGCAAGATGCTCCACGGCGACTCGTCGCCGGTTCAGTTCCATGTGGCCGGTGCGGCCGCGGTGCTGCTCGGCCTCTACAGCTTCAGCCTTCCCCATACGCCCGCGCCGTCGGCAGGGCAGAAGGCGACCCTCCGGGATATTGCGGGCCTCGACTCTCTGGCATTGCTGAAGAAGCCGGCGTTCGCGGTGTTCGTGGCGAGCTCATTCCTCATCTGCATCCCGCTGGCCTTCTACTACGCGTTCGCGCCCGTGTTCGTGAAGGAGGTCGGCTTCACGGATCCCGCCTTCAACATGTCATTCGGCCAGATGTCCGAAATCTTCTTCATGGTTGTCATGCCGCTCTGCTTTGCCCGGTTGGGCGTAAAGTGGATGCTGCTGGTCGGCATGGCGGCTTGGGTCCTTCGCTACGGCCTCTTCGCTGGAGCGGCCACGACAGGCGTCCTGCCGCTGGTGATCGGCGGGATTGTACTGCATGGCGTCTGCTATGACTTCTTCTTTGTCACTGGCCAGATTTACGTGGACAACGTGGCTTCGGCGAAGATCCGCGGCCAAGCCCAGGGCTTCCTCGTGCTGGTGACGCAAGGCGTCGGCATGCTGATCGGGGCGCAGGTTGCCGGTAAGCTGGTGGCGGCATACACCGTGGCAGAGAAGATCAACTGGACCATGGTCTGGGGCATCCCGTGCATCGCGGCAGCCGTCATCATGCTGGTCTTCGCCGCCACGTTCAAGGCTGGTAACGAGCAGATGCCGGCTGAGGAGCCGGCTGCCTGACGTTTGCACCTCGAGGGGCCGGTGCGTAGGAATATGCCCGGCCCCGATTACGTAGAATTGAGCGATGGCGCCCGGCCGAACACATCCGGCGGGGCGTCTGCGCGTCAGGCGGAGGTGTTACGATGGAGTCGATACCGGGTTGGGTTCTGGTCGGGGTGGCGACGCTGCTGGCGCCCGTCGGGGCGTTCGCCCTGGCGTGGGCGACGGAGCGCATGAACAAGCGGTCGGCGGGGCTCGCGAGGCTGGGAGGCGCG
The DNA here is from genome assembly GCA_903885605.1 of uncultured Chthonomonas sp. Taxonomy (GTDB): domain Bacteria; phylum Armatimonadota; class Chthonomonadetes; order Chthonomonadales; family CAJBBX01; genus CAJBBX01. The sequence goes on from CAISJD010000024.1 coordinate 46,410, forward strand.
TGGGTCGAGGTGGCTGTCCGCGAAAGGCAGATGCCCCGAGGCGCCGACCTGGTCGTCGCGCCGGTAGCGACCGACCTGCGGATGGCCGCGGGGATCGCCAAGTGGGTGCGCGACGCCACGGCGAACGCCGCGCAGAAGGCGGCCGATGCGGCCGGGTCCGCGGCCCGAGGCACGGCGATCCTGGCTCCCGGCGGACGCTACAGGTTCCGCAACTCCGCGCTGGCGGTCGTGCTGGACGATGCCAAGCGCTTCTCGGTGGCCGACGTGCAGTCCGCGCTAGAGGCGGCGCTCCGCGCGGGCCGCGAGGTCGGCGCCCGAACGGCGGTCTTGCCGGACCTCGTCGATGACCTCATGCGCCAGAGCCTGACCGTGACGCTTGAGGATCGGCGCGATCTGGCGAGGCTCCTGGCCCCCGCCGTC
>CAISJD010000025.1 GCA_903885605.1 uncultured Chthonomonas sp.
CGACAGGATAGGCCTTGGACTCGGGACTTGCGCCGAAGTCTCCGGGCTTCACCGGACCCGGCGACGCCAGCCACGCCCGCGCCGACATGGGCCGCGCCAAAGCCTGCACCCCCGCAACCCGCACGCTCTGAAGCATCCCGGTGGCGGCATCGATGGAGGCCGTGAAACCGGCATAGGAGACCTCGAGGCGGCCGCCGCGGCGGCGCATGGCCTGCGACGAAGCCTGTGGGCCGGCCACGACCTCCACCAGCGCCTGCCTGCCGGGCGGCACGGCGCAGGAGAAGACCAGCAGGTCCTCGGCCCGGGGTTGCGTCGGGGTGGTGAGCGTGGCTCGCCAGTGCGGACGCCCCTCGCGGATGGCGAAGGCGACCTCCTTGCCTCCCATGCGGAGCCGCACGCCCCGCCAGTCGATGACCGAGCGCGCGGCCAGGCTGCCGACGGGCAGTTCCACCACGGCGGCGCCCGACCACTGCGTCGGGTTGAGCAGCCGAATGGCGGCCACCCGATGCGAAGCCGTGATCGCCGATCCGATGGCGGGAGGCGTTACCGCAGGCGCCGATGGGGTCATGGAGGTCTCCTTCGCCGTATCTATTGCACACTGGTTCGCCGTGTTCCTGCCATGCGTTCCGTGGCGCTGCGTCGGTGGGGTATCGTGCCGGGCATGGGACGTCCGGGCGTGCAGCCCGGCCCGGTGGAGGCTCTGTGATGCGGTTCCGTGAGCAGCGCGCGCTGGAGTTGCTTCGGGCGGGTACCGGGGTGGCCGATGCGACGTTCAGGCCTGGGCAATGCGAGGCCATTCAGCACATCGTTGAGGGACGTGGCAGGCTGTTGCTGGTGCAGAAGACCGGTTGGGGGAAGAGCAACGTCTACTTTATCGCGGCCAAGCTCCTCCGCGAGGGCGGGCTGGGCCCGGCGCTCCTCTTCTCTCCCCTGCTCGCCCTGATGCGCAACCAGATCGACGCGGCGGTTCGGATGGGTGTCCGCGCGCTGACCATCCACTCGGATAATCAGGAGGAGTGGGGCCAGATCGAGCAGGCAGTGGAGGCGGACCAGGTCGATGTCCTCCTCATCTCGCCCGAGCGCCTTGCCAACGCGCGCTTCATGGCCGACGTGCTCGCCGGGATCGCCGCGCGCGTCTCGTTGATCGTCATCGACGAGGCCCACTGCATCTCGGATTGGGGGCACGACTTCCGTCCGCACTATCGCCTGATCGAGCGGATGTCCCGGAACCTCCCCGCGACGACGCATCTTGTGGCGACCACGGCTACCGCCAACAACCGCGTGATGGCAGACCTGCGGGATGTGCTCGGGCCGCAGCTCACCGTGGCCCGGGGCGACCTGCGCCGCCCGTCGCTATCGCTGCAGACCATCCGGATGCCTGACCAGGCAGATAGGCTCGCATGGCTAGCCCGCCAACTGACCCAACTACCTGGTTCAGGCATCATCTATGTTCTGACCAAGCGCGATGCACAGACAGTGGCTGCGTGGCTCCAGTCCCGAGGCCACAATGTCGCAGCCTACACCTCCGAGACCGGCAGCGACCGCATAGGCCTGGAACAAGCCCTGTTGAGGAACCGCGTCAAGGCGTTGGTGGCCACGTCGGCCCTGGCGATGGGCTTCGACAAGCCGGATCTGGCGTTCGTGATCCACTTTCAGACCCCCGGCTCGGTGGTGGCCTACTATCAGCAGGTGGGCCGAGCCGGCCGGGCATTGGAGCGGGCTCGTGGCGTTCTTCTCAGCGGAGCCGAGGAGGCCGATATCAACGACTTCTTCATCACGACGGCATTCCCGACGCGCGATGAGGCGGCGGCGGTCCTGGGAGCACTCGAGGCGGAGCCGTCCGGGTTGTCGGTCTCGCAGATTCTGTCACGGATCAACGTCAGCCGGGCAAGGACAGAGAAGACCCTCCAGCTGCTCTCGCTGGAGTCCCCGCCGCCCATCGCCAGGGCAGGCCTTCGCTGGCAGTTGACGGCCGCACGGCTGGGCGAGGGGTTCTGGGATCGCGCTGACCGGCTGACGGCGTTGCGGCGCCAGGAGCAGCAGCAGATGCAGGAGTACGTCGCCCTGAATGGCGGCCACATGGAGTTTCTGGTCCGTGCGCTTGACGGCGATCCGGGCCCCGACCTGCCCCCATCGCTGGCGCCCCTGAGCGCCGAGGTTGACCGGGTACTGACTCAGGCGGCTCGCGTGTTCCTGCGGCGGACCAGCGTCGATATCGAGCCACGTGAGCGGTGGCCGGGTGGTGGCCTGCCGATCTGGGGGCTGAGCGGACCCATCGCTCTGGAGCAGAGGGCGCAGCCCGGCAAGGCGCTCTCGATTTGGGGCGACTCCGGCTGGGGCGAGTTGGTGCGGCAGGGCAAGTACGTCGATGACGGCTACTCCGACGAGCTGATCGGCGCCTGCGCAGGCCTCGTGGCGCAATGGCGACCCGAGCCACCGCCCGCGTGGGTGACATATGTCCCGTCCCGACGACGTCCTGTGCTTGTGGCAGGTTTTGCCCAGCGTCTCGCTGCGGCTCTGGGGCTGCCATGCCTTGAGGCCCTGGTGAAGACACATGACACCGCCGAGCAAAAGGACATGCTGAACAGCGCACAGCAGGCCAGGAACCTTGACGGTACAATCGCAGTGACCGACGTCGCCAGGCCGTCCGGACCAGTCCTTCTGGTCGATGACATCTGCGACTCCCGGTGGACCCTCACCGTCTGCTCCTGGCTCCTGAGATCATCGGGAAGCGGCCCGGTGTGGCCGATGGCCCTTGCGCTGGCCGGCGGCGGCTCTCGAACATGAACCTCTCACCCGATACGCAAGCTGCCCTCCTCCTGACAGCGCCCCTCCTCCTTGGAGGGGCGACATCCGACGCCCAGCCGCTGACGCCCGGCGAGGCCAAGCGCCTGGTCCGCATGCTTGCCGGAGACGGCGACACGCTCTCCGCGCTACTCACCCCCGACTCGCCGGCGGTCGGCCGTGCAGCGTCCGTCGTCTCCGCCGATCGGCTCCGCATCCTGCTGCAGCGTGGTTTCCTGCTATCCCAGGCCATCGAGGCATGGCAGACGCGTGCGATCTGGGTGCTGGGACGTACCGATGCCGGCTATCCTGTCCGCCTGGTGGAACGCCTTGGCGAGGATGCGCCGCCAGTGCTGTACGGTTGCGGCGACCCCGGCTTGCTTCAGGGCGGCGGACTTGCCGTCGTCGGTAGCCGCAAGGTGGATGGCGCTCTGATGGAGTACACCCGGGGTGTGGGCGCCTTGGCGGCGTGCGCCCGCGTGACCGTAGTATCAGGCGGCGCCCGCGGCATCGACCAGGCGGCCATGAGCGGCGCGCTGGCCGACGATGGTTCAGCGATCGGTGTACTCGCAGACAGCCTGGCGCGGGCGGCAATCGTGCGTGAGCACCGCGATGCCATCCTGGACGAACGGCTGACGCTGGTGTCACCCTACGACCCGGCCGCGGGTTTCAACGTGGGCAATGCGATGCAGCGGAACAAATTGATCTATGCGATGTCCGACGCGGCGCTGGTGATGTGCTGCGACACCGGTGTGGGCGGCACGTGGGCAGGCGCCGTCGAGCAACTGGGTAAGCTCCGCCTCGTGCCGGTATGGGTGCGCCCTGATCGGTCGAGTGCCGGCCTCCTCGCCCTGCAGCAGAAGGGGGCATTGACGTGGCCCGAGCCCAAGGGCCCGGAGGCGCTTGCAGAGGTCCTTCGGTCGGCGCAGGCCGCATTCGCCGAGGCCGGCGGCGATGAGCCTGCAACCGCGGCGACTTGCGCGATGGACCATGGCGCCCGCCTGCGCGAGACCCTGGGTGCGAGAGGCCTGGCCAGGACCGAGGTGGAGATAGCCGCCGACCTGAGCCTTCCATCCGCGGAGGTAAAGGCGCTGTTGCGACGCCTTGTGGCGGACGGCTCACTGGAGAAGTTGGTCCGTCCGGTTCGTTACCGCATCCGGACGTATGCGCCCACGCTGTTCGATCCCGATGGCCTATAGGGTTCCGGCAGGAGGCTCCAAGCCACGATCGGCAACCCGAAGGGATGCACGGCCTGGTCGCAGTCCTTCGCGCCGGCAGAGGGGGAGTTGCCGCTGACGTCGGCGGAGCGGGTAGGTCGGGAAGCCTGAGGTCCTTGCTTCGCCGTCGGCTACGGGTCAGGTGCGGGGTTGCCTGCGGCACTCAGGCATGCTCGCGCCGACGGGCAGTTCCACCATGCCTGCGCCCGACCACTGCGTCGGGTTGAACAGCCGAATGGCGGCCACCCGATGCGAAGCCGTGATCGCCGATCCGATGGCCGGAGGCGTTACTGCAGGCGCCGATGGGGTCATGGGGCTCTCCTTGGCTCCATCAGCCGCGCACGGGTGCGCGGTGTTCCTGCACGGGTGTGGTTGCGCCGAGCGAGCCGGCGACGGACCCATCCAGGCGTCGGTTGCGCGGGCGTACCTCAGCTTGTACTCACAGATACGAAAAAAACCAGCGTCTCTGGCTCGATTCGCGGTATACCGATGGTGGTCCTCGTTCGCTGGGCGCCCCATAGGCGGCCCCGCCTCCAGCGCTTGCGCGCCCCCTCGTCGCCTCCCCCGCGTCCCCTTGCCGCGTAGCGGCCGAGATACCACGTCCGTCCTCCATGAAAGGAGTTGACGTCTCATGAAAGATGATAGGAGCCTTACGTTGCGTGCAGAGCCCCGCAACGTTCTCGGTAAGCCGGCCAAGCAGCTGCGCAAGGCGGGTCTGGTGCCCGCGTCCGTCTACCGGCACGGAAGCGAGTCGGTCCACGTCACCGTGGCCGTCCCTGAGTTCCAGAAGGTCTACCAGAAGGCCGGGACCTCAACTCGGGTCCAGCTATGCATCGGCGAGGACGCGGCCATGCAGGTCCTGGTGCACAAGGTAGATCGGCATCCCATCAGCGGGACCTTCCTCCACGTCGAGCTGCTCGAGCTCCGCATGTCCGAGATCACCACCGTGGATGTCCCGCTCCGCTTCGTGGGTGAGGCGCCGGCGGCCAGGGTGTTCGGCGCGGCCATCGTTACGGAGAGGGACCACCTGCGCGTGGCGGCCCTGCCCGCCGACCTGCCGGGGCACATCGATGTGGACCTCTCCGCGCTTGAGGCGCCCCTCGACAGGATTCGCGTCGGCGACCTGCCGCTTCCCGCCGGCGTGACCGTGCTGGGGAGCCCCGACGAGGTCGTCGCGTCCGCCGTGCCGAAGTCGAAGCGCGAGGAAGCCGCCGAGGCTGCCGCGGAGGCCGAGCCTGCCGCGTAGCCTGCTTCCGTGCCGCCGCCGACGCCAACCTGCGCCGGCGGCTGCGTGCCGGGGCGGCTAGGGCTCCCGGCGATGCTCGTGCGCGGCGGCGCGCCACGCCTCGTCCAGCGTAGCGGGCACTTCGGGTCGCGCGCCATGGCGGCGCCCGAGCCGCATGGAGCCGGTCGGGCATGTGGTGACGCAGAGGCCGCAACCGATGCAGCGATCGGCGTTAAATGCGACCCTCGCGTCGCCGGCGGTCAGCGCCGCCATCGGACAGCGATCGATACAGGCGAGGCATCCGCTGCAGCCGTTCTCGTGAAAGGTCGCGATGAACGCGCTCGCCACGGCGTCAGCCGGCCTGGCGTTGCCCCGCAAAGACCTCAGCACGCCGCAACAGCATGCGCAACAGCAGCATAGGAACGCGGGCTCGCGGGAGTTGCTGGGCTGCAGCACCAGGCCGGCGTCGTCGGCCATGTCGATGACCCTGTGCACCTCGGCCGCCTCAATCGCCCTGCCGCGGCCGGTGCGCACGTAGTAGTCGGCCCAATCCCCGAACACCAGGCACGCCTCCCGCGGCGCTCCGCAGCCCTTGCCGGCCACGTCGGCTGCGGCGCGGCAGATGCAGGGCGCCACGGCGAACCGCGACTGCGATGCGACCAGTTCGTGCGCCTGCTCGTAGGGCAGGGCGTGCCGGTCGGGGTCGATGCTCCGGTTGATCGGGATGGTCCGCATCTGCGGCGCCGAGGCGGAGTGCGCCCCGTCCCCCGCCGAGCCGTAGTAGACCGCCAGGTTGCGGATCAGGCCCGAGCTGAGGTTGTTGACCTGGAACTCCCAGATACCGACGACAAACGGAACCGCCTGGTACAGCGTGGGTCCGCACTCCGGGTACACCGCGAAGATGAGCCCCTTCCGTGCCATCTCAAGCAGCCGGCGATCGGCCTCCCTCGTGTCGAGGCCGGCGCGTGCCGCGATCGCCGATGCGTCCTCGCGGTCCAGCGTGAGGTGGAGCGCCAGATCAGCCTCCTCAACGGTGAAGAGCCGCTTCAGGAGCGTGATCTCGGAGCCGCGCTTGGTCGGCGCGAAGCCCCCGGGCAATCGGTCCAAGCGCTCTGCCAGCCGGCGGAAGACGGCGTCGTCAGGGTTCGCGGTCACATCCACGGTCAGAGGCCTTTCGTTCGGTCGATGGCACGCCGATGTTATGGCACGAAACGCCGACGCACGTGGTAGAGTGCCCTGAACGGGTGCGCCGCCGCACTCCGCCCTTTGGCCTTTCGCCTTTTGGCTTTATACTTTGGACTCCAGACTTCCGCCGCTTGACCCCCGAGGAGCGCCAACCATGCACATCGCGCTGTCGGTCTTGCTTCTCGCCGCACCAGCGGCGGCCGAGCCTACCACCGGTACGACCATCATGGAGGCCCGCTTCGGCCGCGCCGAAATCGATACCGTGCGCCCCGCGCTCCGGTCGCTGACGCTCCGGCGGTCGGGCGGGGCGCTGGAGCCCCACTCGATCCTGGCGCCCATCGGCAGCCCCTGGCCGCGCGGCGTGGCGGGATGGGCCGAAGGCGGCTACACCTACGCGGTGGATGCGGCCGGCAGGCGCTACGAGAGCCGCTACCTGCGCCCGGACCGCGTGGTCACGAGCGCACCGGGAAAGCTGATCCTGGAGGGCGTGAAGCTGGCGGCGGGGCCGGACGAGAAGCCCGTAGCAACCGAGCGCTGGGTGCTTTGCACCGTGGGCGGCGACCTCTCGTGGAGCGTGGAGCGGCGTTGGCTCGTCCCCTTCACGGCGCGTCTGGCCGGTACGCCGGGCCTCTTCTCCTCCTTCCGGCGCGCCACCGACGCCGAGCTGCTGCCCAACTCCGTGACGCACACGCTCTGGGTGCAGCCGGATGGCCTGCGCTCCTGGTTCGATCCCACCTACCGGGCGTGGCCCGCCGACTACAAGCTCTCGGTGGACAACTGCGCCGTCGTCACCAAGCCCGACACATGGGCCGTGGCCAAGCTCTGGACCAGCTGGCACGCCGAGGCCGACCCGAAGCTGACGGTCAAGGGCGGACACCTCTATCGCAGAGGCTTCTTCGGCTGGCGAGCCGAACTGGGCGCGGTCTCTTCGCCGGTGATGCCGCGGACCTACCGTGCGGGCGAGGTCGAGCGCGTGACGCTGACCGTGGCGACCGTCGACAAACGCGCCACAGGCTACCAGTTGGCCGCCCATGTGCCGGACAAGGAGGTCCAGGGCGCCCTCCAGAGCTTCTACGCATCGCTGCTCAACGGCGGCGTGGTGAACGACCAGAAGCACTTCAACTTCGGCAACGAGACGGACGGCTGGTACTACGACGGCTCGACCTGGATGCAGGGCCTGGCTTTGGCGGCGGGCGTGCCGGCGGCAGGCAAGACGGCGCAGGATCCGTATGACGTGGCCTCCGCCTTCCGAGGCCACCTGGCAGCCATCGTGGGGACGCTGGACCCGACCGGCCGCGCCAACTTCGGCTACGACTGGGGCGGCGGGTTCGCCGATGCGCGGCTGAACAACGTCATCGGCGCACGGGAGTACCTGCTCCATACCGGCGACCTGGCCTTCGTCAAGCAGATCCTGCCGGACCTGGAACGCGGCGTGGGCTGGTTCCTGGCGCGCCGCAAGGAACATGGGCTGGCCGATCTGGGCGAGGTGGCGCACTGGTACTACGACGCCATGCCCAGCAGCGGCGTGAACGCCAACCACAACGCCCTGCTCTACCGCGCGTGCCGGCATCTGGCGGAGATGGAGGGCGCGGCAGGCCATGGCGACAAGGCGCGCACGTACACAGAGATCGCCGACGAGGTTCGGGCGGCCTTCAACGCCCTCCTCTGGAACGAGGAGGCGCCCGGCGGCCCGCGCATTACCGACTGGATCGCGCACAACGGCGAGAAGGTGACCTACGCGGCCGACGTCTGCCAGTTCCCGGCCGTGGCGTTCGGCATGGTCCCGCAGGACCGCGCGCGCAGGCTGCTGGCCACGCTGGACCGGCGCATCGCCGAACTGGAGCGCGACACCGGCTACACGGGCTCGGCCTCGCTCTCGGCCTACTGGCCCGTGCCCGATCACATCAACGGATTGGCCTGGCAGCGCGCCTTTCCGATCTACATGAACTGTGGCTCGTTCCTCTCGATCACCTACTACGAGATCATGGCGCGCATCCAGGCCGGCGACATCGACGGCGCGTGGGAGCGCATGAGGCGCTTCAGCCAGGGCATCCGGCGGCACAGCGGCGCGGGCAACAACTGGGTGACCGTCAAGGGCGAGGTGGCCGCGGGGGCCGACGAGCCATACCTGTCGGACATGGTGGTGGTTCCCGCGGCTCTGGTGCGCGGCTTCCTCGGCATCGAGCCCACGTGGGACCGGCTCGTGGTGCGGCCGCACCTGCCAAAGGGCTGGAAGCGCGCCTCCGCAGAAATCCTCTACAAGGGCGTGCGGACGCGCGTAGACATCGAGGGCCAAGAGGTCACGGTGACGCCGCTGGGCCGCGCGTTTACGCCCGCCAAGTCCCTCACGTGGGAGGTTCGCTCCGGGCCCGCGGCCGAGTGGCAGATGACGGTATCGCGCCACTTCGCCAACGGCGCCACCCCGCCGCGGGTGAGCGCGGGCATCGACCTGCACGGCGGCTCGGCGGTGACGCTCAGGCGCGTCCGTCCCGCCCACGGACTGGGCGGGCGCTGGTCCATGGACGCGCAGGGCGTCCTGGGTGCGGAGGGACCGATGGCGTTCGGCCTGCCGGGCCCGCTCCCCGGCATAGGTTCCGCGCGGTTTGAGGGCCAGAGCCACCTGTCGGCACCGAACCCGGGAGCCTTCAGCTTCGGCCCGACGGAGAGCTTCACGGTGCAGTGCCGGTTCCAGACCAATGCGCAGGATAGCCGCGTGCTGGTCTCCCGGCCGAACGCCTACTGCCTCTACGTGAAGGAGGGCAAGCTGGCCGCGTGGATCATGCAGGACGGCCTCGCGCACCGCGAGGCGCTGGGCAGCGGCCAGGCGGCCGACGGCGCATGGCATCACGCCGCCGCCGTCTACGACCGCCGCGCACAGCGGCTCGCCCTCTACCTCGACGGCAGGCTTGACACTCCGGACGGCTCGCCCGCCCCGGCGAACCCCGTCGCAATCTCCGCCATCGGGGCCTCCACCAGTGGCGCGCCGGTGAGCATCGGCGGCCTGGGCCAGGGCTTCCGGTTCATCGGCTCGATAGCGGATGTGCGTATCCATGCCGGCGCCCTCACGGCCGGCGAGTTTTCCTACCCGTTGGTGAGGGACGAGAGCGTACCGACGCCGCGCCTCTCGGCGAAGGGCGAGTACACCAGCAGCGTGTGCGACTGGGGCCAATCCGTTTCGCTGCAGTCTATGGAATTGGAGTGCGCCCTCAACGGCGGCTCTGTCCATGCCGTGCTGGAGTGCTCCGGCGACGGCTTCAGGACCGTGGGCAAGAGGGTGGCGGTCGTGATCCGGAGCGGGCGCCGGAGCTACGCGCTACCGACTGGCCCATGGCGCTACGCCCGCATCCGGCTAGCCCTCACGGCAGGCAAAGACAGCCGGCGGACGCCACAGGTGACCTGGGTCCGGTTCCGAGCGCAGGCGGCGAGTGTGGATCCTGCTCACGGCGTGCAGGGACTTGCGGCCCCGACGGCGCATCTATAGGCCGACAACGCCGGACCTCGGCGCCGATAGGCACGCCGGCACGGTGCGAGATACGAAAGGACTACGAATGAACTGCATGAACTGGACGCGGGGGGCTCTGGCGGCGGTCGGTTGCCTGGCGGCCGTCGGTGTGGCGGGCGCTCAGGATGCCGCCAAGCCCAAGGTGGTCAAGCTGCCGACCAAGGCCCCCAGGGGCGCTGTGGTGCTGCTTGGCAAGAACGCCACCGACGTCGCCGCCAACTGGTACCAGCGGCGGACGACCAATGACGCCGGATGGACCATGGACGCTGCTGGAGTGGTGACGCACCCAAAGCACGCCTACGACATCACGAGCAAGAAGGAGTTCGGCGACTGCTTCATCCACGTCGAGTTCCAGTGCAGCGCCGATGCCGACGGCAAGCCGCTCGACGGCGGCAACTCGGGCGTGGGCCTGCAGGGGCGCTACGAGATCCAGATCAACAACTCATTCGGCAAGGCCGCCGAGATGCATGAGTGTGGCGCCGTCTACGACCGCGTGGCGCCCATCGTCATCGCTTCAAAAAAGGCCGGCGAGTGGCAGACCTACGACATCAAGTTCACCGCGCCCAAGGTGGCGGCCGACGGCGCCGTCACCGCCCGGCCGCGCGTCACCGTCTGGCAGAACGGCATCCTGATCCAGGACAATACCGAGATCCCCAGCCCCACGGGCATCCAGTACGGCGACTTCAAGGGCGAGGTGGCGGTGGGTCCCATCGTGCTGCAGGGCGACCATGACGTCGTCAACTACCGGAATATCTGGGTGAAAACCAAGTAACCCGTACCTGCGCGCGGGATGGGGCTTCCCTTCCCGCGCCACGTGAGGGGCCGCGAGGAGGTCGACATGAGCGATTTGGGTATCACTCGGCGTGGTTTCCTGGCCGCCTCGGCGGCGGCCTCCTCGGCTATCGGGCGTGGAGGGCCGGCAGCGGCGGCGCCTCCGCAGGAGCGCCTTCGGCTCTGGTACGAGGCGCCTGCGGAGCGCTGGCAGGACGCCCTCCCGCTGGGCAGCGGCCGCCTGGGCGCCATGGTCTTCGGAGGCGTTGGGCACGAGCGGATCGCGCTGAACGAGAGCTCGGTCTGGTCCGGCTCGCCGGAGGATAACGACCGGCCCGACGCGCATGAGGCCCTTCCCGAGATCCGCCGCCTGCTGGCCGAGGGCAGGAACGCCGAGGCCGCCGACGCGATGATGGCGCATTTCACCTGCAAGGGGTCAGGCTCAGGCAACGGCAACGGCGCCGACGTGCCCTTTGGCTGCTACCAGGCCCTGGGCGACCTGACGCTGGACTTCGGCGACGCCTCGGGAGGCGTCTCCGGCTACGTGCGTGAGCTGGACCTCGCCACGGCTACCGCCTCGGTCACCTTCACCCGGCGCGGCGTGCGCCACACGCGCACAGTCATCGCTTCGGCCCCTGACGAGGTGATCGCCATCCATCTGGCTGCCGACAAGCCGGGTTGCGTCTCGTTCCGGGCCGGCCTGACGCGGTCCCAAAGACGGCGAACCGCGGCCTCGGGGCCGTCCGAGCTCCTGATGACCGGTGTGCTGAACGATGGCCGCGGAGGCGCGGGCCTTGCCTACGCCGCCCGCCTCCGCGCAGTGGCCGAGGGCGGGTCCGTCCGCACCGACGGCGAGACGCTTATCGTGGAGGAGGCCGACTCTGTCCTGCTCCTGCTGGCCGCAGCCACCAACTACAGGGGATTTGCAGGACGCCGCACCGCCGATCCGCTCGCCGCCACTCGAGAGGATGTGGCAGAGGCTGCCGTCAAGGGCTACGAACGGCTCCGGCGCCGCCAGAAGGCCGATCATGCCCGCTGGTTCGGCCGCTGCTCCCTTCGCCTTGGCCCGGAGGCGCCCACGCCGAACGCACTGCTTCCCACGGACAAGCGGCTGGTCGCCTTCGCCCGCGGCGCCGACGACCCGGGCCTGGCCGCGCTCTACTTCGCCATGGGCCGCTACCTGCTAATCGGCTCCTCGCGTCCGGGTGGCCTGCCCGCCAACCTGCAGGGGCTCTGGGCCGAGGAGATCCAGACGCCATGGAACGGCGACTGGCACCTCGACATTAATGTGCAGATGAACTACTGGCCCGCGCAGGTCTGCGGCCTCGCCGAGCTCCAGGAGCCGCTGAACAAGCTGATCGCCTCGCTCGTGGCGCCGGGCCGCAAGACCGCCGAGGCCTACTACGCCGCCCGCGGATGGGTCGCGCACGTCATCACCAACCCGTGGGGCTTCACCGCGCCCGGTGAGCATGCCTCGTGGGGCGCCACGGTCAGCGGCTCGGCGTGGCTCTGCCAGCACCTCTGGACCCAGTACGCCTACACACGCGACCGGGCGTTCCTCGCCTGGGCCTACCCGATCCTGAAGGACTCAGCGCTCTTCTACCTGGACAACCTCTGGGAGGAGCCGAAGCGCAAATGGCTCGTTACGGGCCCCTCCAACTCGCCGGAGAACAGCTTTCGCCTGCCCGACGGACGCACCGCGGCGGTCTGCATGGGCCCGACGATCGATATGCAGCTACTCCGGGAGCTCTTCGGCAATACCGCCCGCGCCGCCGCCATGCTGAAGGTCGATCCCCAGCTGCGATCCGAGCTCACGGCGAAGGCGGCCCGCCTGGCGCCCAACCAGATCGGCCCGGACGGCCGCCTGCAGGAGTGGCTGGAACCCTACCCCGAGCCGGAGCCGCACCACCGCCATGTCTCGCCGCTCTACGCCCTCCACCCCGGCGAGGAGATCACGCCCTGGGGCACGCCCGAGCTCGCCGCCGCCTCGCGCAAGCTGCTGGAGGGCCGCGGAGATGAGGGCACCGGCTGGTCGCTGGCCTGGAAGGTGAACTTCTGGGCGCGGCTGGGCGACGGCGACCGGGCGCACCGGCTCCTGCGCATGCTGCTCCGCCCCGTGGCTTCCACAGAGATGAACTACATGGGCGGCGGCGGCTCCTCGAACAACCTCTTCTGCTTCCACCCGCCCTTCCAGATTGACGGCAATTTCGGCGGCTGCGCGGGGATCGCCGAGATGCTGCTTCAGAGCCATGGCGGGCGGGTGAGCCTCCTTCCGGCCCTGCCTGCCGCCTGGCGCGACGGCGCCTACACCGGCCTGCGCGCGCAGGGCGAGATCCGGGTGGACCTGGAGTGGAAGGACTGCGCGGCGACGATCGCCCGGGTCAAGGCGCCGCCTGGCGTGGTGGTTCATCTGGCGCCGCCGCCCGGGCAGGAGATCTGCCGGGTCTCTGCTGACGGGATTGAGGTGCTGACCCACGGTGACGGCGACGTTCGAACCTGGACCACGCGGTCGAGCATGACCTACGCGGTGACCTTCAGGAAGAAGCCCGCCTGACGCGGAGCGGGCCGGGGTCCCATGCGACCCCGGCCCGAACGCCGGTAGCGAGGTTTACTTCAGCTCGACTGAACGGGCGCTCTCCAGCACGACCGGGCCGAGGAGACCCGACTCCAGGAGCGGGCTCTCCTTGCGGTAGAAGCGCCAGCTGGTGAAGGTCACCCGCTCCGTGGCCGGGCGGGTGCCGCCGCCGTAGAGCCAGTCGGGCCACCGGGCGATGGTGTCGCCCCGCCACTCCACCTCGTCGGGTAGCTGCTCGTCGCCGATGAGGCGGTTGGGCCAGAGGTTGGTCACCTTCACGGTCAGCGTGTTGGCGCCGGGCTTCACCAGCCCGGTCACGTCGATGACGAACGGCTCCTTCCAGAGCGTTCCCGCGGGCTTCCCGTTGACCTCGACCTCGGCCATGTTCTTCACGCGGCCCAGGTCCAGGCGCAGCGCGCAGCCGGGGGCCACCTGCGCCGGAGCCACGCGGAAGCCGGTGTTGTAGGTGGCGGTGCCGGAGAAGTAGCGTACCCCGGCGTCGGTATGGTCGGGCCACGAGATGAGCGCGGGCAGCGTCACCCGCGGCGGGGCGCCGAGGCCGGGCGGGAAGCTGACGGACCATGGCCCGCGAACGGCCGCCGACGAGGCGCCGGTGGTCTTGACCATCACCGCCTTGCCGGCGGGCAGTTGCAGCGTGTAGGTCCCCGCGGCCCACGGGGTGAGGCTCAGCCCACCGGCGGGCCGGCCGGCCACGGCGTAGCGCGGCTTCACGACCCCGCCGCCCGGTCCCAGCATCGCGATGCCGTTCTCCGGCGTCACCACCGTGGCCTCCTTGCCGTTCAGCCGGTAGGTGATCGTCAGCTGCTTCACGACCAGCGGCGTCGGGTCGCCGAAGACGGTGTTGCTCGCCGTGATCTCGGTCTGGCCGGTGGCGACCATCCCGCTCACGCGGTCGGTGACGTCGGCTCCGGGGCGGCCGTCCACCGGGGCGTAGGTGGCTCGAACGACCTGCAGCTGGGGCGCCGCCGCCTTCGGCTCCGACGTGGCGAAGCGGACCGCCGTGGCTGCAGGCTTGCCCGCCGGCTTGCGGAAGACGACGAAGACGGAGCCCGCCGGGTCCAGTTCCAGCTGCACCTCGGTGCGGCCGGCGGCGGCGCTCCAGGCCGCGGCCGGGGCCATGCGGCCGCTGTCGGGCCACCAGAGCTCGGGCTGAACGCCGGTCACGCGGAACGAGCAGCGCACCGAGACGGCTCGCCGCTGCTGGTTGGAGACGAACCACCAGTCGCTCCGGGGGGTCAGCGTCCGCTTGCCGTCACGGCTCATGACGGGGTCCTGCGTGCGGTGGATCGACATGAGGCGAGAAGCCGCCGGGTCGCCGAGCGCCTTGAAGTCCGGACCTACCTTCAGTCCTTTCAGCACCAGTCCCGGCTCGATGCCCCAGATCACCTGTCCCTTGCCGAAGAGGTGCGCCTTGGTCGTCTTGCCGTCGGCGGTACCCCAAACCTGGTCGGCGATCTGCTTCACGGCGTCGTCGCAACCGGGATAGCCGCCCAGCCCCGGCGCGAAGGCGGGCTTCGGGCCCAGCACGGTGGCGCCCAGGGCCACCAGTTCGCCGATGCGCTTCAGTGTCTCGGGCCGCATGCAGGGGCTGTCCGGCAGGACGAGCAGGCGGTAGACCATGCCCGAGGGGAGCACGATACGGCCGTTCCGCACGGTGGCTCGGGAGAGGACCGACGTGTCGCAGCAGTCGTAGTCGTAACCCGCCGGCAGCGAGGGCGGCAGCAGGTCGTTGGGCGCGTCATCGCCCACCCATGCCAGTACGTCGGCGGAGAAGCGCCCCGCCTGCAGCATCTGCTGGCACCGCGTGACATAGCGAATCCACTCGGAGGCCGGCCGCCACCAGGTCACGGTCCGCTCGAAGTGGGTGCCCCAGGGGCCCATGGTGAGGCCCGGCACGAGGCCCGTCCAGGGCTGGTGCGCGTAGCGGTGGAAGATGCACCGATTGACGCCCTCGCAGAAGACGGCGTCGCCCAGCGCCTTGATGGAGTAGGGGTCCACCAGCCAGCGGCCCTGCCGGTCATCGGCGGTGAAGGACTCGGCGCCGACGAACTTGCGCCCGTAGACGTGCCCGATGGAGGCAGCCAGCTTGGAATTGCCCGTGCCGCCGCCGACCCAGAACTCGGACATGGGGATGTCGGCGTAGCCGCCCGCCTGGATGTTGTCGAAGATGCCGTTGCCGTAGGGCTCCGAGGAGGACTTGAGCCCGGTCCGCTTGCCGATGTCGGCCATATAGCTGTAGTAGCTCTCGGACCAGAGGTCGGCGATCACCCGTCGGAAGTCCCAGAGGAACCGCTCGCTCTCGGGCAGGCTCTCCACCACGCGGCCGGAGACCACGGGGAGCCAGGTGAGCAGGTCGTAGCCGGTGCGGGTGCGGAACTCCTGGCGCATGCGGCCGGTCCAGTTCTGGCATCCGGTCTCGTAGCTGTCGATGAGGACGTTGTTGAGCACCCTGGGCGCCAGCGGCCCCAGCGTCTTCAGCAGGTCCGCCATCATGCCCGTGCGCCAGAAGGTCTCGACGGAGCCGCGGTCCAGCTTGTCCACCTCAAGGCCCCGGGCCTCCTCGGTGGCCGGCGCGTTCTGGGCCCCGGTGAGCGTGTAGCCGAAGCGCATGACGGTCCAGTTGCCCTCCGGGACCTCCCAGAACAGCTGGCCGTCCAGGTGCGCCTTGCCGCTCAGGTCCACGATGGAGGCCCTCGGCGTGACGGCGCCCTCGGCCTTGCCCGTGAAGTTGGGGCGGAGGCGGTCGGCGCGGTCGAACCCGGCCTTCACGCGGATGTCGGTGATGCGGGCCGGTTCGCCCTGCGGCGTGGGGAAGGCCAACACCGCAACATCCTTGTAGTAGCCCAGCCGCGAGGGCGGCATGGCCAGCGAGCCGGCGAAGCGCTTGCCGCCCACCACCTGCGTCTCGGACCAGGTGAGCATCTTCATGGCGTCGTCGGGCTTCACCCAGGGGCCGCCGCTGCTGGACCAGCCGCCGCAGTTGTGGGCGCAAATCTCGATGCCCCGCTTGCCGGCCTCCTCCATGGCGAACTTCATCAGCTCGCGCCACTGGTCGGACATGAAGGGCACGGGGCCGGACGGGAGGCCGCAGTCGACGTTGAATATCTGCGCGCCGCCCAGGCCCACCTTCTGCATGGCGGCCAGGTCGGCGGCGATGCCTTCCTTGGTGATGTTGCCGTTCACCCAGTGCCACCAGGTGTGCGGCTTGGCCGAGGCGGGCGGGGCCTTGAAGCCGGCCTCCAGCGCGTCCGGCGCAGCGTGGGCGAGGTTAGCGGCGAGGGCCAGGGCGGCCAGCGCCGCCGGCAGGGACGTTCTCATGGGCTGCATCCTCCCGTGCGGGGTTTACCCGGTTAGTCTAGCCCACGGGAGGATACGCCGGCGTCACTCAGCGGCCGGGCAGCAGGTAGAGCATGAAGACCCAGTGGCAGACGCTGCCGCCCAGTACGAAGAGGTGCCAGAGGTCGTGCGATCCGAAGACGCCCGGCCAGAGCCGAGGCCTACCGCTGGCATAGACGGCTGCGCCGAGCGTATAGGTGATGCCGCCCGCCAGCAGCCAGCCGATGGCCTCTGGCGGCAGGATGCGGCGAAGGCTCGGCACCATGGCGGCCGCCATCCATCCGAGCCCGATGTATAGCACCAGCCGAACCCAATGCGGCGTGCGGGGCACAAACAGAACCACCGCCGAGCCGGCGAGGGCGATGCCCACCACCACGCCGAAGAGCGACCAGCCCAGCGCCCCCCGTAGCGTCACGAGGCACATGGGGATGAAGCTCCCCGCGATGAGCAGCGTGATGGCCGCGTGGTCGAGCCGCATCAGCCACTCCTGCGCCCGCGGCGACACGGGCAGGCCGTGGTAGATGCCGCTGGCCATATAGAGCATGATAAGCGTGGCGCCGTAGAGCGAGAAGCTCACCACCCGCCACGGCTCCCCGTGGGACCAGACGATGAGCAGCACCATTCCTGCCACGGACAGCGCGGCCCCCGCGAAGTGCGACAAGGCGCTGAAGGGCTCCCGAAGGCCCCGGCGCCGACGATCCGTCGTTGTATTGCTCAACGGAACACTACCCCTTGCTGCCGGAAAGGACCGGCGTCTGCATATGCTACCACTGCTGCGGCGGCAGGAGTTCCGCAGGGCGCCGTCGAACAGAACCCAGAGACCGTCACGGGTGAGGTGAGAGACCATGAGCACCGGCAGTAAGCAGCAGACCCTGAGCCGCCGAGCCTTCGTCGGAGGCGCGGCCGGAGCCGCATGCATGATCGGCGCACCGGCATCGGCCGCCCGGACCTACCGCGCCAACGAGAAGCTGCGCATCGGCGTCATCGGCGTGGCCAACCGCGGGTGGGCCAACTTCGAGGGCGTTATGGGCGAGGAGATCTGCGCCGTCTGCGACGTGGACGACAGCTACCTCTACTCCGTCGCCCAGCAGTTCCCGGACGCGGCGCAGTTCCGCGACTTCCGCAAGCTGCTGGAGATGCCCGGCCTGGACGCGGTGGTCGTCAGCACGCCGGACCATACCCATGCGCCCGCCACCGCCGCGGCCCTCCGCGCAGGCCTCCATGTCTACTGCGAGAAGCCGCTGACGCACACCGTGCAGGAGGCGCGCATCGTGGCCGGACTGGCGGCCAAGCACAAGCGCGCCACGCAGATGGGCACACAGATCCACGCCGAGCCCAACTACCGCCGCGTGGTGGAGCTTGTTCAGGCCGGAGCCGTCGGCACGGTCCGCGAGGTTCACGTCTGGTGCGGCGGCGCCTACAGCGGCGGCGCGCTCCCCACCGACCAGCCGCCCGTGCCCGTGGGCCTCGATTGGGACCTCTGGCTCGGACCGGCCCAGCCCATCGCCTACCACCCCCGCTTCGCGCCCTTCGTTTGGCGCAGCTGGTGGGCCTTCGGCAACGGCCGCCTGGGCGACATGGCATGCCACCACATGGACCTCTCCTTCTGGGCGCTGGGCCTGCGCCGGCCCACCACCGTGGAGGCCCAGGGCCCACCCGTCGATGCCTATTCGTGCCCCGAGTGGCTGGAGGTGCGCTACGCCTTCCCGGCCACCGACAAGCGGCCGGCCGTGGAGCTCACCTGGTACGACGGCGATCGCCGGCCCGCCAAGCTCCCCGAGCCCTTCCGCAGCGGGTGGGGCGCCGGCACGCTCTTCGTGGGCGACAAGGGCATGCTCCTGGCCGACTACGGCCGCCGCATCCTCCTGCCGGAGAAGCAGTTCGAGGGCTACCAGGCCCCGGCGCCCACCATTCCCGACAGCGTAGGCCACCATCAGGAGTGGATCAACGCCTGCAAGACCGGCTCGCCTACCACCTGCAACTTCGACTACGCGGGTGCGCTGACCGAGGCCGTGCTGCTCGGTTGCGTCGCCTATCGCGCCGGAGCCAAGCTGGAGTGGGACGCCGCCAAGCTCACCGCCCGGGGATGCCCCGCCGCCGACAAGCTGATCCGCGGCACGCACCGCCAGGGCTGGCAAGTCTAGATCGACGACGTAAGGAGAGCAGCACCATGACACGAACCGCGAGAATGGCCGTATGGGCGATGATGCCCGCGGCCCTGCTGGCGATGACCGCCGCCCTGGAGTCCGGCATCTGGGCGCAGGGCAAGGCGAAGCCCGCCGCCAAGCCCGCGCAGAAGGCCGCCCAGAAGCCCGCTGTCGAACCCGCCGGGCCGCCCGTCTCTGCCGAGGGCAAGCGCTGCCTCGGCTGCCACAACCAGGTGACCCCCGGCGTCGTAAAGGACTGGCTGGGCAGCAAGCACTCCGCCATGGGCATCGACTGCGCCTCCTGCCACGTCGAGGCCGGCAAGGGCGACCGGCCCGACGCCAAGAACCACCACGGGTTCAAGATCGCCGTCATCGTGACGCCCAAGACCTGCGAGGGCTGCCATGAGAGTGAGGCCAAGGAGTTCCAGGCCAGCCGCCACGCCGACGCCGCCAAGTTCATCGGCAGCCTCGACAACGTGCTGGGCGAGGCTGTGGGCGGCGGACCCGTGGCCGACGCGGGCTGCAAGCAGTGCCACGGCTCCACCGTCGCCATGAAGGATGGCAAGGTCGACCCGGCCACGTGGCCCAACACCGGCATCGGGCGCATCAACCCCGACGGCAGCAAGGGCGCCTGCACCTCCTGCCACTCGCGGCACGCCTTCAGCGTGGCCCAGGCCCGCACGCCCGAGGCCTGCGGCAAGTGCCACCTCGGTCCGGACCACCCGCAGAAGGAGGTCTGGGAGGAGTCGAAGCACGGTAGCCGATACCACCAGGCCCTTGCCCTGGGCGGCAAGCAGGGGCTCACCGACCCGGCAGGCAAGTGGCTACCCGGCAAGAGCTACTCGGCCGGTCCCACCTGCGCTAGCTGCCACATGAGCGCTACCCCCAGCATCCCGGTGACGCACGACGTCGGCAAGCGCATCAGCTGGACGCTCCGCCCGGCCGTCAGCACCAAGCTACCCGAGTGGGAAGCCAAGCGCAAGGATATGCAGGACGTCTGCACCCAGTGCCACAGCCGCAGCACCGTGAACGGCTTCTATACGCAGTTCGACCGCGTGGTGGGGCTCTACAACGAAAAGTTTGCCACGCCCGCCAAGGCCATCATGGATGGCCTGACCGCCTCCGGCAAGCTCACAGGCCAGCCCTTCGACCACAAGATCAAGTGGACCTACTACGAGCTCTGGCATCACGAAGGCCGCCGCGCACGCCACGGGGCCGCCATGGCCGGACCGGACTACGCCTGGTGGCACGGCATGTACGAGGTGGCGAAGAACTTCTACACCGAGTTCATTCCCGAGGCCCGCGAGCTGGACCCGGCGCTAGTTGACAAGGTGATCAAGGGGATGCCCGAGCACGACTGGTTCACCAAGGGCATGTCCAAGGCGGACCTGGAGGGGGTCATCAAGTTCTACCAGGGCCGTTACGCTCCGTAACGCCGGCAACACCCCGTGCCCCGAGGGCCCCGCATCCCGCACGGATGGCGGGGCCCTCCTGCTGGGTTGGCCTTACTTCGCGGCCAGGGCGGCCACCTCAGGCGAGTGCGCCAGCGTCAGGTCGATGATCCGGGCTACGCAGGCGTCCGGCTTCGCCTCCCATTTGAGGTCCGTGCCGGATGCCTGGGCCGGCAGCCGCAGTTGCCTCGCCGGCCCATCACCGGCGATGAAGAGGCGCCCGCGCCGCACATCGTAGGGCGCGCCCGACACCGTCAGCGTCTCGATCGCCGGGCCGGCCTTCGGCAATATGCGGGCATACTTCCACGTTCCGAACTTGTATCGGTCTAAATCCACCCGGCAATACTCCGCGTCCGGTGGCCCGCCCCAGGAGGCGCCCCATCCCCACCGGTCCTGGCTGTCGTCGTACCGGGCCCGGCTGATGATGAGGCACGCGACCGTGGGAGCGTGCGCCCTATCGCGGACCACCAGGGCCAGCGCCGTGATGCCCCGATGCCGGCCCTGGGCGAGGAGCATGGCCTTGGAGAGGCGCGCCACACGGCTCTGCGCGCGCACCGACGCGGGCGGGATGGGCGCCTCATGTCCGAGGACCGCCGCCGCCTGGGCGCGGGCCGGCGAGCCGCCGGCCAGGCGCGCCGTGGCGGCATCTTGGGACCGCGCCAGCCTGGCTAGGGCGGCGCGCGCACGAGGGCTTCGGCTCTGGCCCAGGGCGTATATCGCCGAGTCGCGCCACATGGGATCGGCCTCCGCCAGGCGGGCGAGGCCGTCGACGTCATCTGACTTCGTCAGGGCCTCGACGCCCTGTTCGGCGGCACGGAGGGTCTTGATGATGTCGGCGGCGTTCGGGGTCCGCCGCTCGGCTGCACCGTCGGGCATCGATATGGCAGGTTCGGTCGACGGCATGGGCTGAACCGGGCCGCCGGCGCCGGCACGGTACTGCTGCGCGGCGACCGCCTCACGGTGCGCCTGGACGAGCTCCTTGGACCGGGTCATCGGGGCCAGCCGGGCGTCGGCGCGCCTGTCGCCGGAGGCCAGCACGACCCGCGCCAGAGCGACCGCCGCCCTCCACCGCTGGGGATCGCCGGCGGAGCCGGCGATCGCCGCCAGCGGCCGCAGATGCCGGGCATCGGCCTGCCTCCCCGCGGCATCCATGGCGGCCTGGCGCGGCAGGTCGGTCTGGTACGCCGGCGAGGATCCGGTGCGCGGGGCGGCCAGCACGGCGCTGATCGCCTCGACGGCCTCGGCCTGCTGAAACCGGCCCAGGGCGTAGATCAGGCGCGCTCGCTCGGGCTCATCCCCGTAGCCGTAGGGCGAGCGCAGCGCCTTCGGGTCGGCGGCCGCCTGTATCAGGACAGGAAGTACGCCGTCGTCGCCCTGCTCGCCGAGCACCATGGCCGCGCGGTAGCGTGTGTCCGCGTCCGTACTCCGGAGCGCCGCCTGCGGGTCCACGCGGGCATAGGCCTGCGAGGCCCTCTGCAGCTCGTAGGGCGATCTGCGCGGGTCGGGGTCGGCGATGACCGTCCGCAGCGCCGCGGCGTCGCGGGACGCCTCCAGCCGGTTCGCGTTCAGAACCCGCCCGCGGAGTGACGGGCCGCAGGCGACGCCGCCGACAGTCAGCGCCACCAGCGCGGCGACGGCGGCGACGGCCGCGCTGCGCAGGGCGCCGGGGCGCCATTGCAGCGACCGCGCAAGGGCCGCCGCAACCACGGCGAGGAGGACGCCGACGATGTAGAGCCCGAAGACCGCGGTGGCCGGGCCCATGGTCGTTCGCGGCAGCAGCAGGATCACCGGCCAGCCGGCGACGGACCCCGAGGCCAGCCCGGCCAGGGCCCACCGACGGATGGTCGGCGTCTCCGCCCATCGGACCACCGCTATCCCCGCGAGGATGCCGCCCGCCATGGCGCCGATTGGGAAGCCCACGATGACGCCGAGCATCAGGCCGATGGGCATGTCGGCGTTCCTGCTGTACCCCGCGGCCTCCAGCGCCCAGCCGAGGCCGCCGCCCAGCGCCGGACCCAACGCGATGGACCCCGCAACGGACCCAGCGGCCACCGACGGGACGTGCGCACCCCGCTTCCGCCAGTAGAGCGACACGATGAGAGCCGTGACCCCGACGGGAACCAGCAGCAGCAACAACCCGAAGAGCACGCTTGTCTCCAAGGCCTGCCTCCTTGCCGATCCCCCGCCGCGTCAGCCTTGGCCGGGGGTGATGCCCTCCAGTTGCCAGAGGTCGAGCGACAGCAGCGCCGCCTCCGACCCCTGCGCCCGCAGCGAGAGGCCCGTGCTGTCTGTCCGGCCCGGATAGACGCGGACCGTAAGGCACTGCCGCCCGTTGACGAAGACCTCGAGCACACTACGGTCGATGAAGACCCGCAGCTTCAGCGTTTCGCCCGGCGCCAGGTAGAGCGGCGCGATCTCCGGCGCGCGGCACTCGGCGTCGGGCAGTTCCGATGAGTAGGCCGTATCGACCAACACCACGCTGTCCCGCGACTCGTTGAAGCGCGTCCAACCGTCGCTCCGGTCCCAGTCCACATAGCCGCGGTGGCGGGTGAAGGCGATCCGCGTGAACTCGGCGCGGTCCGGCGACCGGAGCACGTTCAGCTCCACCCACTGGGCCGCCATGGGGTCGATCTCGGCCACGACCTCCGCCACATCGCCCCGCACTCCCTCCAACGTCACCTCGCGGTTGGCGGGCAGGGTCATGGGCGACGCCTGCGTGTGGCCTCGCCGTAGCGATGCCAGGTCGCCGGCGGGCTCCATGCGCAGGTCGTCGCGCCCGGCAAGCGTCAGCCGCCGGGGCAGGCTCATGACCTGGTTCCAGCCGGGCGTGGGCTTGGCGGCGTTCACGTTGAAGAGGGCGATCACGCCGCCGCCGCCGTCAGGCGTGGCCGTGGGCGCGTGGACGCCGCCGGGGTACCATGGCCCGAAGGTGAACCTGCCGCCGCTGGTTGCCACGAGCTTCTGGCGCTCGGTATCGTAGTCGCCCAGCAGGTAGTGCGCGCCGCTCATGTGGCTGTAGTGGAGCAGTATATGCCGGTCGCCGATGGGCCAGAAGTAGGGGCAGCCGCCGTCGTCGCCGGGCAGGCCGAAGATATCGCCCTCCACCAGCGGGTGGAGGTACTCCCACGCCACCAGGTCCGGCGAGCGGAAGAGGAACTCGGCGCGGGTCCGCTTGCCGCTGGGGCCGTGGGGTAGCGTGCCGCCGGAGACCGAGTAGTAGAAGCCGCCCTGCTTCCAGATGCACGGGTCGTAGATGAAGTTGATCGCTCCCGGCGGCACGGGCGCACCGCCTACGCCGGGCATGGCCTCGCCGCCGGCGGTGGGCGTCCAGATCGGGCAGGGGTTCGGCAGCACGGCGCCTCCGGTCACCTTGCGCCAGTCCAGCAGCCACGGGTCCTCGGCCACGGCCACCATGTTGCCGAGTTGGTGCCCGTGGTACATGGCGATGACACGGTGCTCCTCCACGAGCGTGGAGCCCGACCAGCAGGACTCCTCCGGTCCGGGCGCGATGGCGTAGGGCAGGTCGCTCCAGTGGACCAGGTCCGGGCTCACGGCGTGGCCCCAGTGTGGGCGCGGGTCGGCGGGCGGGAAGGC
Organism: uncultured Chthonomonas sp.; assembly: GCA_903885605.1. Lineage (GTDB taxonomy): Bacteria > Armatimonadota > Chthonomonadetes > Chthonomonadales > CAJBBX01 > CAJBBX01. The sequence goes on from CAISJD010000025.1 coordinate 23,809, forward strand.
CTGGTAGAAGAGGTGCCACCGGCCCCGCCAGAAGCAGAGCCCATTGGGGTCGTTGAGGGCGCCCTCGGGGCTGACGAAGTGGTAGAGCGGGCGGTAGCGGTCCGAGGCGAAGGCCTCGCGCGATCGTGCGAAACGGTCCATCTCAGCGCGCCCCTCGGGGCCCAGGTCATCACGCATGGTCATTCACTCCTCTGCCGCGTAGGTTCGACGGAGGCGCGGTCCCGTTCCTGCCTGCGGCGGGCGCGACGGATCCGACCTGTTCAGCCGCGCCCCGTATCCCGGCGCGAGGCGCGATCCATCGCCCGCCGGCGTCTGGCTTTCGCTGCCCGACGACTGAAGTCGCTGCAACGAACGGCACGAAGTGCCCCTCCGGGCACTCCCGACCGCCCACCGCGCCGAGGTCTCCGCCGAGTCGCCGAAGGGCGACTTCCCGCCGTTGGTTGCCGCGGTTTCAACCGCCGGGGTCCAGGCTTTCGCTGCCCGGCGACTGAAGTCGCGGCAACGAACGGCACGAAGCGCCCCTCCGGGCACTCCCAAACGTGCACCGCACCGAGGTCTCCGCCGAGTCGCCGAAGGGCGACTTCCCGCCGTTCGTTGCCGCGGTTTCAACCGCCGGCTTCCCGACGGCAACGAACGGCTCGAAGCGCCCCTCCGGGCACTCCCGACCCTCAACCAGACACGCCAAGGGCGGCCCCTGTCCGGCGGGCCGCCCCTGGTACGCTGTTTGGCGCTCCGCGGCCTATGCCAGGGCGCCCATGGGGTCCCACGGGTGCAGATGAACCGGCTCGGCCTCCAGCGCCTTCAGCAGCTCCTCGGGCAGGTAGGCCTTCTCCACGGCGACCTCGTAGTTGAACTCGTCGAACCAGGCATCGGACATGAGCATAAAGCCCTTGTCGCCGCCCTTGTCGCCCCAGCTATTCTCCACGCGCCACTTGCGGGGCTTGCCGTCGTCGTCCAGGTCGACGCCGCTGAAGACCATGGCGTGGTTCATGGAGCTCTCGCCGTAGTCCAGCCGCTCGGCCTTGGTCAGCGCGAAGTCGGTGCCGTAGACGCTCGGGTAGTCGTAGAGTTCCAGGTCCATCATGCCCAGGTCGCGGTCGAAGCACTTGCCCACGTCGCAGCCGAACCAGACCGACTTGCCGTCCTTGATCATGGCGATGGCGGCGGCCTTCATGGCGTCCAGCGAGACGTTGAGGTACTTGACGATCTGCCCCTCCAGCACGTTGCCCAGGTAGTCGACGGTGTAGACCGTGTTCATCTGCTTGGCGGCCTGCGGGCAGTGGATGAGGCAGACCATGGCGTCGAGGTCGACGGCGCAGTAGCGGGCGTAGAACTCCTGCGGCGTGAGGAGGCCGTCGCGGTGGAAGTTCTTGTCCTTGTCGCGCCACTGCCACTCAAAGCCGGCCGGCGGCTCGCCGAGGTGGATCGCGAGGATGCGGTAGACCTCGTCCAGCATGTCGGACTTGCGCGCGCGAAGCTCCTCAACCGGCGCTCCGGCCTGGTAGTCGCGGCGCAGGGCGGCGGCGAACTGGCGGAGCTTCAGCGTCAGCCGGTCACAGAGCATGCCGGTGCTGGAGCTGCTTTCGGTCTCCGGCATCACCTCCTTGGGGACGACGCCGTACTTGCGGACGACGTTGACGAACATGTCCCACTGCCCGCCGTCCTGGATGGGCGACTGGCAGAGGAAGGCGATGAGGCGGCCGTCGGTGGGCTCGTCCAGCGTGGCCAGGATGCTCTCGAGGAAGTAGTTGGCCTTCTCCAGCTTGTCCCAGAACATGGGGTAGTTCTGCGACAGCTCGAAGTTCTCCATGCCCAGCTTCTCGGCGGCCGCCATTCGCACGGTGTTGAGCCCGGCGAAGAGCCAGCAGCGCCCGCTGCCGTTCTGGCTGGTCGACTCGCCGGCCTTGGTGACGTGGGAGTAGGTGTGCCGCGCACGGAGGACCGCCTCGCGGTTCATGGCGATGCCCCGGACGCTGGTCTTGGTGACGGCGTTCAGGGCCACGCGGTTGCGGGGGTCGGAGCGGAAGGCCGACTGCATCCGGGCGAGCGCGTCGGCGGGAATAGCGGTCGGGCGGCTGTTGGGTTCGGGCACTGCGGTGAGTTCCTTTCCTGGCGCCGCGGCTACTTCGCCACGGTGGTGGTGATATGCGGGAGGTGGCCCATGAGGCCGTCGCGGAGGCCGCGAACACGAGGCTTGTGCAGCTCCACGTCGCGGAGGTGGAAGAGCGGCGCCCAGGGGGCGTCATCGACGGCGATGCGCTCGGCGTCGGCGTAGAGCTTCATGCGCTTGGCGGTGTCGGGCTCGATATCGGCGGCGTCGCAGAGCTTGTCGAACTCCGGGTTGCTGTAGCCCACCTGGTTCTCGTTGGAGCCGGTGCGGAGCATGAGCGAGAGGAAGTTCTGCGGGTCCAGGTAGTCGGCCGACCACCGGAGCAGGTAGCAGGGCATGTTACCGTTGGCCCGCTGGGTGAGGAACTGCGCCCACTCCACCTGCTGGAGGTCCACCTCGATGCCCAGGTTGCGCTTCAGGTCGCTCCGCACCGCGATGGCGGCGTCCTCGATGTACTTGTAGCCCTGCCGGAAGGAGATCGTCAGCCTCGGGAAGCCCTGCCCTCCGGGGAACCCGGCGTCGGCGAGGAGCTTGCGGGCCTTGTCGGGGCTGAACGCGAGGCCGGCCGGCTTGTCGTTGCGGCCCGGCACGCCCGGCGGCACGATGCCCTGCGCCTTGACGGCGGTGCCCTGCAGGGCGATCTGGATCACCGTGTCCTTGTCGATGGCCATGGCGAAGGCCTGCCGCACGCGCTTGTCCTTGAAGGGCTTGAAGTCCTGCTGGTTCAGCGCCAGGTACCAGACGTTGGCCCGGGAGAACTCGCGGAGCTGCTTGGAGAGCTCGGGGTCTTTGCGCAGGCGCGGCAGGTCGGCGCGCTGGATGTCGGTGATGTCGAGCCCGTCGCCCTCGAACTTGGTCTGCCGCGCGTTGCTGTCGGCGAGTACGGGCCGCTCGATGCCGTCCAGCACCGGCTTGCCCAGGTGGTAGTCCGGGTTGGCGGCCAGCGTGACGCTGTAGCCCAGCCGGTAGTCGGCCATGGCGAAGGGCCCCGTGCCGATGACGGTCAGCTCGCTGAACTTGCCGCCCTGCTTTTCGATGGCTTCGCGGCAGACCACGTAGGCGGTCGGGTAGGTGAGCTTGCCCAGGAAGTAGGGCTTGCGCTTGTCGATGGTGATCTGCAGCGTCTTCGCATCGATCGCCTTGAGGCCGCGGAGCGTGGGCGTGCGGCCGTCGGCCACGTCCGCGGCTCCGTCGATGTCCAGCAGGTAGCTCCGGCAGGTGGGCGACTTGGTGGCCGGCAGCAGGGCTCGGGTGATGGACCAGACGAAGTCCTCGGCGGTGACCACGCGCTGGTAGGGCTTGTGGAACTTCACGTCGCCGCGCAGGTGGAAGGTGTAGGTTCGGCCGTCGGGGCTGATCTCCCACTTCTCGGCGATGTTGGGCACCACCTCGTTCTTCTCGCTCCACATCACCAGGCCCTCGTAGACCTGCATCAGCATATCGATGGTGTCGCCGTCCTCCACCAGCGCCGGGTCCAGCGTGGTGGGGCGCGATTGCATGGCGTAGCGGAAGACGTTGGGGCCCTTGACGGTGTAGGCCCAGCGAGCGGCTCCGCCGTCCTTGCGGCCGCAGCCGGCGAGCGCGAAGGCGGCGAGAAGGGCGGCGGCGAACAGGGACCGGCGCAGCGGCCAGGACATGGGCTTGGGCTCCTTGGGGGCCGCCGGCGCTAGCGGACGGCCAACTGGCGGGAGAGGTCGAGGTACCGCTTGATCCCCTCCGGCGTTACGTTCCACGGGATATGGTTGCCGACGCACATAAAATACCCGTCGGACATCCGGGCTGTCTCCGCCATGGAGGCGACCATGGCGCGGATCTCGTCGGGATCGTTGCGGGTCAGCACGCGGTTGTCACCCTCGCCGGCCAGCACGCAGTTCGGGTGGCGCCGGGCGATCGCCTTGAAGTCGGTGTAGGGTTCGGTGACGATGCCCGTGGCGCCGCAGGCCATCACGTCGTCGGCGTAGGCATCCATGCGGCCGTCCGACATGAAGATGACGCGCTTGCCGGCCGCCCGGGCGATGGACCAGAACTCTTCGTACTGGGGGAAGATGTGCTTGTTCATCCACGCCCGCGAGCAGACGGGGCCGCGTGTGTTGACGATGTCGTCATGGCAGACGATGAACCGGATCGGTAGCCGCGCGAAGGTGCGGAAGACGCGGCGATTGATCTCTGCGAACTCCTCCATGACGCGGTCGAAGCGCGGGTCCAGGCAGGCCTCCATGAAGAGCTCCCAGCCGAAGACGAGCAGGGGCCACATGAACATGGTGTTGTAGAAGCCCGTGCCGGCATCGCTCCCTTCCGGCGCCTCATCGCCCCATTCGGCGGGGTAGTAGGAGCGGTAGAGTCGGTAGAGGGCCTCCTCGTCGCGGTAGTCGCGGCTCTCCACCACGGGGATTGCGCTGTAGTCGGCGCTCTCCAGCGGCGAGTAGGCGAACACCTCGTCGAGGCTCTTGCAGGCGTGGCCCCAGTCCCAGCGCCAGGTCTCGCCGTCGCCCCACCGCACGTGGTGGCGGCCGTCGGCGTCGCCTGACGAGCTGTGGGACCCGAGGTCGAGCTCCGGGCGGGGGCGGGGATCGTCGGTCTCGGGCGCTCCCAGGCCCAGTTCGGGATAGAGCTCCGCCAGGCGCAGGCGGCACTGGCGGGGGTGGTCGTAATAGTCGATGCCGGTTAGGTAGGTCTCGGCGTCGGGGCACGACCAGTGCTCCCAGTGGGCCACCTTGCGCGGCCCCGCGCCCATGTAGGTCAGGTATCGATCCGACGGCGTCATGCCATGCCCTCCCGGAGCCGGGCGGCGATGGCCCGGCAGGCGTCGTCCAGCTGATGGAGCCCATCGGGGACGGTCAGGCGAGTGACCGGCGCTCGGGCGGCGGCTTCCGCCAGCAGGCTCATGCGTCCGGGCTGCCAGCCCATGGCCTCGACGAGCCGGGCCGAGAAGGAGTGGCGAACCAACTCTATGATAGACGCCGAGCCGGGCAGCGGGTGCATGGCGAGGGCGCCGTTCTCGCGCCGTTCGGGCAGAAAGATGCCTCCCAGCGGCAGGACGCGGTCCGAGAAGCCGGCCCCGAGTTGCTCCACGGAGATCACGCGCTTGTCGGCCCGAGGATGCACCAGGGGCAGCGCCTCGGCTTGCAGGCCCAGCCGGGCCACCGAAGCGGGCCAGAGGCGCATGGCCGCGAAGCCCGGACGGACGCCGATGCCCGTGGGCGTGCGCTGCAGGATGGCCACGTCGTCCGCGTGGAGCGGCAGGCCGCACCGGGTGAGGCCGGCGGCCAGGGTGCTCTTGCCACCCGACTGCGAGGCGAGGAATAGGACCGCTCGCCCGTCGACCTCCACCGAGGAGGCGTGGATCGCCGCCGCTCCGTTGGCCTCGAACCAGACCGAGAGGACGGCGCCGAGAAGCTGCGTGGCCCGGAGGTCGGGGTCCGGCTCAGGCCAGTCCCGGTAGCCGATGCTGTCGCCGCGGAGCAGGTAATCGCAGGAGTAGAGCTGCAGGTGGAGCCCTTCGGGGCATCGGCGAACGGTGATGGAGGGCACATCCCGCCAGCCCCAGGGACTCACGAAGCAGGGCTCGGATGCAGGCACGCGCAGGTCGGCGGGTCGGATGGCGACGGCCGGGCCGGAGCCCGCAAGAGGCAATGGGTACTGCACCGCATCCGGGTAGTCCAGAGCAAGGCCGTAGGCTCGGTAGAGGGGCAAGGGCGTCTGGTTCCGGTGCGGTAGACAAGCAGACGCAGCCCAAGGCAGGCTGGCTGCCCGGAGCTGCGTCAAGGTCTGATTGTGCGGGCGCACAGAGGCGCCGCGAGTGATCGCTTAGGTGAGGGTTCCGGTAGCGAGGTCGTCGCCGGGGCCGCCGGCGTTGCCCGCGGTAAGGTCCAGCAGCGAACCCCAGTCCGTCAGGACCGGCTCTTCGTAGGGCTGAACTTCAGTGACATTCATTGCGGCAGCCTCCATGGTGTTCCCCGGGTGCACAAGCAGTCACACACCTAGGGTCCAAGTATACAGGTTACGCCGACAGGCGAACGGAAAACACGCAGGAGCGTTGGCTCCTAGCAGGCGATCAGTATAGCACCCAGGTCCCTATAGCCGTTTGGAGCCCCTGTACGAGGCCAGTCGGCCGAGCGCCACCGCGAGTTCGTCGGCGGGCATGACGCCCCGAATCGAACTGACCACGGTGCCGTCGGCCTTCAGGAAGAAGAGGCGCGGGAAGGAGGTGACCCCCAGGCTCCGGGCCGACTGCAGCCCCTCCTTCTCGGCGTTCAGCTTCACGTTGACGAACTTGCGCGACGCAGTGACGACCGCCGGGGCCGTAAAGACGTCACGGTCCAGCACCTTGCAGTAGGTGCACCAGTCCGTGTAGAAGTCCACCATGATCAGCTTGCCGGTGCGCTTCGCCTCGCGTTGCGCCGCGGCGTAGGAGCGGGTCCAGGTGATGCCTCGTGCGAGGGCTGGGAGTGACGAGAGGCACGCCATCAAGGCGGCTATCACGATAGCGCGGGTCATACGCATTCGGTTGAGGTCTCCAGCAGTGTCAGGGCGCCGGACAGCGCACAGTGGCACCATTATGGACCGTCCACCCCGCCATTGCCACTGTCCGGCGGCGGATGGGTTCCGACGCCCAGACTGCCAGGCCCACCGGGCCGCATTGTCGACGGCGTTACCGTGTGCGAGGCAGGGATTGCCGCATCGATGCCGAACCTGTAGGGGCGGCGGTTGCCGTGATCTCTACGAGGGGGTGCGGGATGCGAAGAGTGGCTGCGGGATGGGCGGCGATTGCCGCGTTGGGTCTGTCGCTGCTGCCCTGGGCGGCGGGCGCGCAGGCCATGGCCGGGCCGGAGGAGACGGCGCGCATCCAGGCCGCGCTGCCGGACCACGCGCCCGCCAAGCCGCTGAAGCCGCGGCGGCTGCTCGTCTTCGACCTCAACGTCATCTACGGCGGGCACGGCTCCATCCCCACCGCCAACACCGCCTTCACGCTCATGGGCAAGAAGACGGGCGCCTTCGAGACCGTGGTGAGCCGCGACCCGGCCGTCTTCTCCGCCGAGAGCCTGAAGACGTTCGACGCCGTCTTCTTCAACAACACCGTGGGGAACCAGTTCACCGATCCCACGCTGCGGCGCAACCTGCTGGAGTTCGTGCTGGGCGGCGGCGGGCTCATGGGCGTCCACGGAACCACCGTGGGCTTCACCCGATGGGACCAGGGCGCGGCCGACGACTGGCCCGAGTGGGGATGCATGCTGGGCGGGCGGGGCGCCAACCACCGCGCCGCCGACGAGGCCGTGCTGGTCCGCAACGAGGATCCGCTCCATCCGGTGACCGCCATGCTGGGCCACGACTTCCGCGCGGCGGATGAGTTCTTCCGCTTCAGCCCGCCCTACTCCCGCGAGCGGGTCCGCGTGCTCCTGAGCCTGGACAACGCCCGATCGGCGGCCCTGCAGGGCATCGACCGCCTGCCCCGGATCCGCGAGGACGAGGACTACGCCGTGGCCTGGGTGCGCAACTACGGCCGGGGCCGCGTCTTCTACTCGTCCATGGCGCACAACCCCAAGGTCTTCTGGGACCCGGCCATGCTCAAGTTCTACCTCGCCGCCGCGCAGTTCGCCCTTGGGGACCTGCCCGCGCCCACCGTTCCCAGCGCCAAGCTGACCCCGGCCATCCGGGCGCAGGAGAAGCTGGGGTGGCGGCTGGGCGTCGAGGCCTACACCTTCAGCCGATACAACCTCTTCGAGGCCATCGAGAAGACGGCGGCGCTGGGGCTGCCCTACATGGGCGGGCTCAGCTTCCAGAAGGTAGGCGGCGGCATCGACAAGAACTTCGAGCCCGGCCTCAGCGACGAGGAGCTGCAGCAGGTCCGCATGAAGCTCGACGCCGCCGGCATCCGGATGCTCACCTACTACATCCAGGACATCCCCGGCGACGAGGCGGGATGCCGGAAGGTCTTCGAGTTCGGCAAGAAGATGGGCATTGAGGTCTTCATGTCCGAGCCTGCCCTGGCGGCGCTGCCGACCATCGACCGCTTCTGCAACGAGTACGGCATCAAGGTGGGGCTCCACAACCACGACCAGAAGGCCTCCCCCAACACCTGGAGCCCGGAGGCCATCCTCAAGAGCTGCCAGGGCCTCAGCAAGATGGTGGGCGCTGCGGCGGACGTGGGCTACTGGATGCGCGGCGGGCAGGACCCCATCGCCGGCATCCGCAAATTGGGCGATCGCCTCATAACGCTCCAAATGCACGACCTGCACGAGATCACCGCCAGTGGCCATGACGTGCCATGGGGAACCGGGGCGGGCAGGTCCGAGGCGCTCCTGCTGGAGATGCACAGGCTGGGCATCAAGCCGGTCATGTTCGGCCTTGAGTACAGCTACAAGTTCGAGAACAACCTGCCGGAGATCGCCCAGACCATCCGCTTCTTCGACGGGCTGGCGGCGCGGACCGCCAGGCCTTGAGCGCCGCCACCGGCCTCACGCGCCGTGATCTGGCCCTGGGCGCGGCGGCCGTGCCCCTCCTCCTACCATGGAAGGCGCGAGGCGAGCCGGCGCCCAGCGCCCGCATCACGGTGGCCGTCATCGGGCTGGGCGCCATGGGCATGGGCCACCTGGCCTACTGCCTGGGCGACCGCGCGGTGCAGCTCCTTGCCCTCTGCGACGTGGACCGCGTGCGCCGCGACGACGGCATGCGCCGCGTGGAGGCCGCCTACGGCGCGGATGGCGCCCGCTCGGTTAAGCCGTACAACGACTACCGAGACATCCTGGCCCGGCCGGACATCGACGCCGTGCTCATCGCCACGCCGGACCACTGGCATACTCCCATCTCCGTCGACGCTGCCAAGGCGGGCAAGGACGTCTACTGCGAGAAGCCGATCAGCATGACCATCGCCGAGGGGCGCCGGCTGGTCAACGTCATGCGCGAGCACGCCCGGGTCTTCCAGACCGGCACGCAGTACCGATCCATCACCACCATCCGCAATGTGGTCCGCTTCGTGCGGCGCGGCGGCCTGGGCAAGGTGAAGCACGCCTTCACGCTCTGGTCGCGCACCGAGGGCTCCTACACGCCGGTCTGCTACCCGCTGCCCGCCGAGCCCGTGCCCGACGGGCTGGACTGGGACCTCTGGGTCGGCCCGGCCCCGTGGCGCCCCTACAACAGCCGCTTCCACCGCAACCCCGTGCCGGGCGTGGTGCCCTGGGCCTTCTGCGAGGACTTCGGCGTGGCCTCCATCACGTGGCACCACTCCCACGCGGCCGACGTGGCGCAATACGCGCTGGGCGTCGAGGAGACCGGGCCGGTCGAGATCATCCACCCCTCCTCCAACCGGTATCCGACGCTCACCTTCCGCTATGCCGACGGCACGCTGCTCCACCTGGTGGAGGACTGGGGCATGGTGAGCAACACCTACCACGCCGTGCCCGCCGGCGCGCGGCTGGAGGGCAACTTCGGCGGCGTCTACGTGGGAGAGCGGGGTTGGGTCACCTCCATGACCGGCGCAGGCCGTCTGGAGGGCGCGCCGGAGAGCCTCTTCGAGGAGATGGAGATGCCGCGCCACGAGGCGGGCTGGGGCCAGGCCCACCACGGCAACTGGCTTGAGTGCATCCGCACCCGGAACCGCACCAGCACCGACGGCGAGCTGGGCCACCGTTCGGCCTCGCTGGGGCATCTGGCGCACATCGCGTACAAGCTCCAGCGGAGCCTGAAGTGGGACCCCGTGCGCGAGGTCTTCCCCGCCGATCCCGAGGCCAACCGTCTCTGCTCGCGCGCCATGCGTGAGCCGTGGCGGCTGTAGGAGGCCCCCCATGCGACCCATCCTGGCCGTCCTGCTCCTCTGCCTGTCCGCCGCATCGTCCACCGCCGAGCGCTTCCCTGTGAAGCTGAACGAGCACACGCGCCTGGGCCAGCGCTTCACCTCCAAGCTGCCCGTGGCTGATGTGTACGTCTCCATGCCCAGCTGGTCCGACAACGAGGGCGGGCTCACGCTCACGCTCTGGGATAGCCCCGCACGGGGCCGCTCGCTGGCGCGGCGCGTGCTCACGGGCGTGCGGGACAACGAGACGGTGGGTGTCCGCCTGACCCGCTCGCTGCCCGCCGGATCCTACTACTGGGAGATCAGCGACCGCACCGGCCAAACCGCCATCGGGCTCTACTGCGACGACCTGCCCGCCGCCACGCCCGACTGCGCCTACTACGACGGCGCGCCCAACCCCCGGCGCGCGTTCCTCTTCGAGGTGGCCACGTCGCTGACGCCGCTGAAGCGCGAGGCGCTGCTCGTGGCCGACCTGGCGCCGGGCAAGCCGCGCGCCGTGCGGGAGCAGGCCTGCCGGGGCCTGGCGCGCATCGGCACCGCGGCCTGCGTGCCTGCCCTGAGCCCGATGCTGGCCGACGCCGACCTGGCGCATATGGCGCGCTTCGCGCTGGAGGGCAACCCGTCGCCGCAGGCCGGCGCCGCCCTCCGCGCCGCCCTGGCGCGACTGAGCGGCCCGAGGCTGGTGGGGGTCATCAACTCCGTGGGCGTGCGCCGCGACCGGGCCGCCACGCCCCGGCTGGCGCAGCTGCTGAATGCCGGCGATGCCGCCGTGGCCGCCGCCGCCGCCGCCGCGCTGGGGCGCATGGGCTCGCCCGAGGCGGCCTCGGCGCTGACGCGGGCCTGGGCCTGGGCGTCCGCGTCGCTGCGGA
>CAISJD010000026.1 GCA_903885605.1 uncultured Chthonomonas sp.
ACGGCCCCGTCGCGCACGGCCTGGCTCGACTTCGTCACCTGGTACCGCGCATCCATGACCGACTACTCCGAGTTCTGGATGGCGGAATGCCGGCGCATCTTCCCCGACCTTCCCTGCTACCTCTGCACCGGCGGCTCGGAGGAGCCCCACCACGGGTCCAGCTTCGCCTCGCAGGCGCGCATCGCGGCCAAGCATGGCGGCGGCATCCGCCTGACCAACGAGGGCAACCGCTTCTACGGCAACTTCTGCATCACCGCCTACACATGGTCGGCCTGCCGCTACTACGGCACGTACCTGGGGCTCGAGCCCGTGGGCCCCATGACCGAGAAGGGCGTGCGGACGCGCGTCTTCGGCTCCATGGCCTACGGTAACCGGCAGATCTTCCACTACTACAGCAACGTCTTCGGCGCCGAGGCCCGGCCGCTGCCCGCCGCCGGGGCCCTGGCCGCCTACCCCGCGCTGGGCGGCGACCGCGACGTTGAGGACGGCATCGGCTTCTTCTGGCCCTGCGACCGGGCGGTGCTGGAGGGAGGCACGCCCGCCGACGTCGACAGCGCGCTCGCCTTCGTGCGATCCCTGGCGCCCGTGAGCCCCATCAGCGAGGAGATGATCCTCGACGGCGCGCTGGAGCGCTTCCGCTGCCTCGTGATGATCGGCGCCGAGACGTCGCGACGCTCCGCGCTGGAGGCCGTCGCCCGCTGGGTATCCGAGAGCGGAGGTCTGCTGCTGAGCGTGGGCAGGACACGCGACGAGGAGCTGCGCCCGGTGGCCGAGCTGGACGCCTGCTTCGGCATCCTGCCCGGTTCGGAGGAGGCGTGCGGCATCGCCGAGCACCATCCGAGGCCCACGGCGGGCTTCGAGGCCGTGGCGAGCCTGGCGCCCTTCCACGCCCACTCGGGCTGGATGGACCTGGACCCCGAGGCGGAGATGCTGCTGGCCACGCAGCCCTCGGGCAGCTACTCCGGCACCGCCACGCGCGAGGTGGCCTGCCTCTTCCGGCGGCGCCTGCCGTCCGGCGGCCAGGGCATCCTTTACGGCGGCCCGGTGAACTTCAGCCCGGACCCGGAGGACCTCTTCACCGACCCCGGCGTCATCCGCGCGCTCCTGGCCGACATCTGCGCGCTCAGCGGCGCCGAGCCCTACCGCCTGGCCGAGGGCGAGATCGCCAAAGCCCGCGTGGACGGCCGCACGGTCGCCCTGCGCGAGGAGAGCTTGGAGATTGCCTGACACCCAGCTCACACGCCGCGAGGCGCTCCTCGCCGCATCGTCCGTCGCGACGCTTGCCGCCGGTTCGGCCCGCTCCGCCGCAGCCGAACCGGTTGCCGGCTACCCGGACGACGCCTTCTCGCGGCCGGCGGCCTTCCGCCTGCCCTGCTTCGAGACCATGGCGGGTTGCCAGATATCCGGCGACGTCAAAGACCGGGCCACCACCTACCGGACCACGAGCCAGACCCACGACACCGCATCGGAGCCCTACCGCACGCTCTGGCGCTTCAACCTCCGCGCCGAAGGTCAGTCCGTGCTGGTGCTATCCGAGCGGGTGCGCCACGCGCCGACGGCCGTCACGTTCCGGGCGGCCAACCTCTCGCCGCGCCCCATCACCTTCTCCATGCAGATGCACGAGACGCCCTGGCAACCGGGGAAGGAGGGCGACGCCGTGGCCTGGGGTGTTGGCGGCCCGAGGCTGGAGCCCGGCCAGGAGGCGCTCCTCCGGTTCGATTTCGGCGCCGCCAAGCCCTCGAAGCCTGTGGAGCGCGGACCTGCCTGCCCGCTGGGCCCGCTGGTCATCGCCGCGCAGGGACTGGAGCCCGGCGTCGACTACACGCTGCGGCTGGGCGAGTTCACCCTTCACACACCGCCCGCTCCGTCGGCGGCGAGCCGCTTCGAGTGCCCCGCCGAGGCGCAGGCCGGGGCGGAGGTGGCCGCCACGATGCAGGTCGCGCCGGGCGGATCGGGCGGCCTCTCGCTGGAGCTGCGCCGCGACCCGTGGACGCTCTGGCGCGTCCATCTGGCCGACGACGAGGCCCGGCAGGCGCGTTCGCCCTCGGGACTGCAGCTGCGCCGCACGCTCCCGTGGTACGTGCCCGCCGGCCGCTACCGCCTGGGCCTGGCCGAGGCGGGCCTTCGCGTGGCAGGCGCCGAAGCAGACCTGACCGTGCGCAACAGCCGCCGGCCGCCCCTGCCGAAGGCCGAAAGCCGAGCCCAAAACGGCCGCCGCAGCCTCTTCGTGGACGGCAAGCCGGTGGCGTGGCGCGGCTACGCCTCGTACGACTATCAGCCCGGCAACGTGGCCGAGTTCGGCGCGCACGGCGCCAACGTCTTCTGCGTGCCCACCTGCGCGGGCCTACACGTCTACCAGATCACCCGGCCCACCTGGGTCGCGGCCGGCCGCTACGACTTCGGCGAGCTCGACGAGGCGGTCGCCTTCTCGCTGCAGGCCAACCCAGAGGCGCTCCTCTTCCTGCGGGTCTCCATGGCCCTGCCCCACTTCTGGGCGCAGCGACACCCCGACGAGATTGCGCTGGCCGACATGGAGCCGGGACGCGTGCCGTGGCTGGAGTACGGCTCCACGCCGGGCGCCTCCATGGGCTCCGAGCCTTGGCGGCGCACCCAGGCGCAGGCGTTGCGAGCGCTGATCCGCTACTGCAAGGCGCAGCCCTGGGCGTCGCGGCTGGTGGGCTTCTGGGTCTGCGGCGGCACCACCGAGGAGTGGTTTGCCTGGGGCTCCAACGACGGCCGTTACACCGACTACAGCGAACCCGCCCAGCGCGCCTTCGAGCGGTGGCTGGCCGAAGCGCCCTCCGCGCCCGGCGCGACGCCGCTGGGCCTCCCGCCGGGCGACACCGCTCCGCCCACGCCGGCGCAGCGCCGCGCTCCCGGCCGCGACCTCTACGCAGGGACGCCGCACGGAGCCAAGGCGGCCGCGTACCACCAGCACCTCTCCGACCTGGTGGTCGACACCATCGCCTACCTTGGCCGTGTGGTCAAGGAGGAGACCGCCGGGCGCTCGCTGGTCTGCACCTTTCACGGCTACGTACTGCAGCTCGCAGGCGAGCCCCGCCAGGCCCTCAGCGGCCACTTCGCCCTGCGGCGCCTGCTGACCTGCCCCGATGTGGACGTGCTGGGCGGCATCCCTCTCTTCGAGGGGCGCGACCTGACCAACGGCTACGCCTCCTACGTCACCGCCTACGAGAGCCTCCACGCAGCCGGCAAGCTCTACTGCAACGAGAACGACCTCTTCTCTTGGCTCCACCACAGCCTCTGGCACACGCTCTACGAGCCGGCCGACCCGCGCGGCGCGGTCACGAGCCTCCACCGGCGGGCCTGCGCCGAGGACGCGGTCTGCGGCGGCATGGCCCAGAAGTTCTCCCTGCTCGCGTCGTGGCACCATGACGCCGAGCTGCAGCGCGACTTCGCCAGGCAGGCGGCGGTCTACGCCTCCACGCAGGCGGTGGACCGGGTCCCGGCGGAAGAGGTCGCCTTCGTGGTGGACGACGCCACCTTCGCCTGGACGCCGCCCAGGTCGACCTACCTATCGTTCGCCCACAAGCATCTTCTTCTCAGGCTGGCGCGCACCGGGGCGCCCGTGGGCGTCTGGCTCCTCTCCGACCTCCACCGGCTACCGGACCGCATCCGCTGCGTAGTGATCGCCTCCGGCGCGGCCGCGCGAGCCGAGGAGCTGGAGGGCCTGCGCGAGATGCTGCGCCACGGCGGGCGCACCGTGATCGCCGTGGGTCCGCTGGGCCTGGTCGATGTGGCCGCCGGCCGGTGGCGCCCCGAGGCCGTCGGCAGGATGCTGGAGCTGCCGCTGGCAGTTGAGGACCGCCGCCTGCCCGGCGCCATGCAGACGACCCAGGGCGACCGCGCCGTGGCCGCGCCGGAGCGCCTGCGCCCCCGCGCCCACTCCAGGGTCGAGGGTCCGCTGCGCTACGCCGACGGGCCATCTGCCTCGGCCGTGCGCGGCCTGCCCCGGGGCGGGCGGCTCATCTGGTGCGGCGCGCCGCCCTGCGACACGGCGCTGCTGCGAGGCTGGCTGCAGGAGGCGGGCGTCCACCTCTACGCGCCGGAGAACTTCTCGGTCCACGCCGCACGGGGCCTCGTGAGCCTCACGGCGGCGACGGCCGGGAGCTTCGAGCTGGCATGGCCGCGTGCCGTGAGCGTGACGGACCTCTTCGACGGCTGGACCGGCCGGGGCAGCCGGTTCGACTGCCCCTTCGCCGCAGGCCAGACGCGCCTATTCCGGGTGGTCGCCGCAGCCTGATTCGGCGACCCGCTGTGAGCCGTTGCCGGCCAAACGCTACCTCGCCACCTCGTAGCCGAAGGCGGGCAGGACGCCCAGGGGTAGGCGGCGCACTGTGGCTGCGCGCGGTCTGGTCCCTACAGGCACCGTTTCGCGGAAGGCCTCAAGGACCAGGTTGCCCCTGTCGCCGGGCTTGGCCTTGCCGGCGACCGCACGGATCTCGACCAGAAGCGCGCCGCCGGTGACCTCGGCGCCTACCAACTCGATGCCGGCCGGCGGGTCGTTCAGACCGAGCTTAAGCGTGTCGTTCAGCAGCCACGGTGGGGCCGTCACCTTCACCTTGGCCGATCCGCCCACGCGCAGCTCCAGCGGGCCGACCTCGGCAAGCCGGATGGCCGGGATTGTGGCCGGCGCGGCGCCGGTGGCCACCAGCCACTCCTGCGCGGGCGTCAGGTGGCGGTAGGCGAAGGCTTGCATCCGGTCCTCGGCGGGCACTGCGGTCCGACGCACCTGCAGACCGCCGATGGTGGCGATACCCTCCAGCGTCAGCGTCTCGGGCAGGCCGGGGCGACCCGGAGGAGCTCCCAGCGTGAGCTGCACCTTCTCCTGGCCCGCCGGGATGCGGGCGCCGGAGAGCGTGTAGCGCCGTAGCGAGCCGGTGAGCCGCAGCGTGATGTCGCCGTCGAAGCCGTCCTTGCGCACCGCGAAGACGGTGAACGGGACGTTCATGCCCGCCCGGACGCCCAGGCCCGCCGGCGTCACGCGAAGCCCGAAGTCGGGTTTCGGTCGGCTGATGCGCAGGCGGTACGCGTACTCCGCGCCGCCCTCGCCGCGGCTATCCCGCACGGCGATGAGGCAGACGCCGCCTGCGGGCGCCTTCAGCTCGACGCGGGAGTCGGCGTGGTGCGTGGCCTCGCCGGCGGCCTTGTCGACCCAGTCATCATTGAAGGCCAGCACGGCGCTCGAGGCATCCGTGACCCGGAGCGAGGCGTCCAGCGGCGAGCCCAGCCGCCGCGCCATGACCTCGGCCACCAGCACGGCGCCCGCGGGAGCCCGCACCGCGTAGACGTCGATGTCGCCCGGCCGGTCCATGCGGCCCTCGATGACACACTCCAGCGACACGGGCTGCGGCTTGCGTGCGGTGTCGTTGGGCTCCCTCTCGCGGACCGTCGGCAGGCCCTCCACCGTGAAGGGGAGCTGGTTCAGCGCGGCGCCCTCGGCGGGCAGCCGGTAGATGCCCGGCTCCAGCCTGGCCGTCTCCACGCGGACCGGCTCGGAAGGCAGGTTCCAGCCGACCAGCCGCACCGGGACCGTCGCGCCCTGTCGGGCTCCCATGGGCTCCAGGCGCGTGACATACGGGAGTTGCCCGAGGCTGATGCGGTAGACGAAGTCCTCGCGGCCCCGGTAGATCGCGTCGCGGATCTCCAGCGTGTAGTCGCCGTCGCGCGGCAGTTCGCAGAGGATCACCGGGTCCAGGCCGCCTCGCGAGGTGTCGTCGTAGGCGATCTCGCGGCCGTCGGGGTCCAGGAGCCGCAGCGTGGCCTGGAACCAGCCCGGCACGGCGTCGGCGAGGAAGGGCGTGATCGACCGCGTGGCGGCCGAGGCCACGAGGCGCATCCCCTTCGGCGCCGCGAAGCGGAAGCGGTCCACGTCGCCGGGCATCACCTGGCCATTGATGACCGCAGGCAGGGCCTCGACGCAGGTGTCGGCCATGGCGTCGTTGGGCTCGACCTCGCGCCGCTCCGGCAGCGAGCCGACAACGAAGCGGACCGGGGCGCTGAGGCCCGCGGGGCCTGCCAGGCGTATCTCGCGCACGCCCGGCGGCGCATCGGCGGCGATCTGCAGCGTGAGCTGCAGCGTCTCCTCGATCTGCGGGTTGTCCTGGCGCTTGGGGTCGGTGCGGCGGCGGCGGAACTCGTCCAGGTCGGCGATCTCCTCCGGCGTCAGGCCCGCCTCCCTGGCCAGGAGCGTGAAGGCGGCGGGTGCGAAGACGTACAGGCGGGGCGCCGTCAGGGGGTTCTTTTGCGTCAGCGCCTGCTGGGCCTCCTCCAGCCGCTCGCGGATGCGGTTCGCCTGGCCGGGGTTCATCGGGCGGTGGAACTTGCCCACGGTGGCCGTGACGCCGACGCCGGTGACGAGTGCGCGCTGCACGCCCGCCAGCGCATCGCCGCCCACCGTGACCTGCACCGTGGTGCCCCGCTCGCCGCCCGCGGGGTAGAGGTAGCCGGCCTTGGGTCCCAGAGGCCCCTGCTGCGCCACGGAGGAGGCCGCCGCCAGCAGGAGCAGGATGCCGGCCACGCACCAGCCGGGCACAGGTTTGGTTGCCAACTGACCCTCCTTGCGTCCGGCTTGCGCTTTGTGAAGGAGTTTTGGCGTTATTGACAAGGTGACATTACTGCCAACAAGGGCCGGGGTGTTCACATGATCTCCTGCAGGACGCCCACCGGCCCGCCGGCCTCGAGGGTCGCGGGCGCCACGCGGACGTCCAGGCCCTGCGGGTGCGGGAGCTTGGCGTTGGGGTCGATGCCCAGCTGCGTGTAGATGCTCCGAAGCACCACGGCGGGATGCACGGGTCGCTCCTTAACCTCTTCTCCGCGGGCGTCGGATGCGCCGACGACCCGCCCGCCCTTGAAGCCGCCGCCTGCCAGCACCGCGCCGAAGACCTGGCCGTAGTGGCTGCGCCCTCCGTCCCATGGCGCCTCCCACTGCACGGCCGGCGTCCGTCCGAACTCGCCGCCCCACCAGACGATGGTGCTATCCAGCAGGCCGCGCTGCGAGAGGTCGCTGATCAGGGCGGCCATGCCCCGGTCCATCTCGGGCAGCTTGCGGCGCATGGCCGGGAAGTGCTGCTTGTGCGTGTCCCAGCCGGGGTAGTTGATGGTGATGTAGGGCACGCCCTTCTCCACCAGCCGCCGGGCCATGAGGCACGACTGGCCGAAGGTGCTGCGCCCGTACGCCTGCCGCACGTCATCCTTTTCCTGCGAGAGGTCGAAGACCTTGCCCGCGTCGCCCAGGATCATATCGTAAGCCTGCTCCTCGGACCGGCGAAGCTCGGCCACGCGGGCATCGCCGCCCATGGCCGCGCCGAAGGTGTCGAGCCGGTGCAGCAGGTCGCGCCGGGCGCGCTGGCGCTGCTCGCTGATGCCCTGGGCCACCACGCCCTCCACCATGAAGCGCGCCTGTGCCGGATCGCCGCCGGTGGCGAAGGGCTTTGCCTTGTAGCCGAGGAAGCCGGCCTCAGAGAAGCGCCCCTGCAGCTCCGTGAGCACGATGTAGGGCGGGATCAGGCCCTTGTAGCCCGCGTCGGCGCCCTTGAAGAGGGAGACCACGGCCCCGGCGCCTGGGTAGACCGGTCCCGGCCCCGGCGTGCGGCCTGTCTGGGTGATGTAGGAAGCCGTCTCGTGGCCGTTGTTGCCGTGCGTCAGGCTCCGGATGATGGCGTACTTGTCGGCGATCTTTGCCAGCTCTGGCAGGTTTTCGTTGATGCGGATCCCGGCCACGTTGGTGGCGATGGGGGCGTTGAACGGCCCGCAGTAGTTCTGTCCGGCTTCGGGCTTGGGATCGAAGGTATCCAGATGCGACGGCCCGCCCCAGACCCAGATCTGGATGACGCTCTTGGCGCGGCCGGGCTTCGGTGCGGCAGGCGCCTGCGCGCCGGCGATCCCGGCAGCGGCCAGCGTAGCCGCGCCGCCCAGGAGCGCCTCGCGGCGGGTCAGTCCTCGTAGGTCATCCATGGTGGTGTTCCCGTCCCAAAGTCTTGAGTCTAAAGTCTAAAGTCTAAAGTTGAAAGGCTGGACGGCTGGTGGGTCGCCATTCGCCATTCGCCATTCGCCATTTGCCATTCGCCATTCGCCATTCACCATTCGCCCCTAATGCTTGCAGAGGAACTCGGGGCCGTTCATCAGGGCCCAGGCCAGGTCTACGATCTCGGCCTGCGTCAGGGCCGGACCCGCGTAGGAGTGGGCGGCGGCCTTCTCTGCTTCGGTCGGGAAGCGGGAGAGGATGGCCAGGTAGAGCCGCTCGACGCCGTCGGCCGTGTTGCGGGCGCTGGTGAAGAAGTCCAGCATGGCGGGGCCGCGCTGCAGCTTCTGCAGGATGTGGCTGGAGTTGAGCAGGTGCAGCGACTGGCCCGCCGTGGGCTTGCCGCTCCGCTCCAGGGCCATGCCGGTATCGCGCGACGGGCGGCCGAAGAGCTCCAGGAAGGCGCTGGTGGTGCTGCCGTCGGCCAGCGCGATGGAGCGCTTGTTCTCCGGGATGAAGGTGAACGGCTCCGGGATGGGGCTGGAGTAGGTCTCGGTGGTGCCGGTGATCTGGTTGATGGCATCGACCAGGACCTCGGCCTCTAACCGCCGCACCGGGTAGGCCGCGAAGAGCGCCTCGGCGGCCGGGCCGGTGGAGCGCGGGATGGACGAGAGCTGGTAGGCGGACGAGTTCATGATGGTCCGTACGAGCGACCGAAGGCTGAACCTCCCAGCCACGAGTTCGCGCTGGAGCTCCGCCAGCAGGGCAGGGCAGGAGGGCGGGTTGTCGGGCCGCAGGTCGTCGGGCTCGTGGACAATGCCCCGGCCCATGAGCCAGAACCAGACCCGATTGGCCGCGGCCGCCGCGAACCAGGGATTGCCGGGCCTGGTGAGCCAGTCCGCGAAGGCGAAGCGGGGGTCGCGGTCGGCGGTCAGGGCCGAGCGGGAGCCGTCAGGCAGCATGGCGGAGCGGGGCGCCTTCGGAGCCGACGCCCTGGCCTGGTCCCAGACGATCACCTCCTCCTTCCACTCCAGCGTGTGCTTGTAGGCAATCTGGGAGAAGAAGAGGGCCATGCCGTCGAGCCGCGCCCGGGGCCATCGGTCGGTCCGGCATCCCATAAAGGTGAGGGCCACGGCGCGGGCGACGCTGGCCGGGTCCTTGCTCTGCACCGCGCGGAAGAAGTTAACAGGCCCGTTGCGGAAGTTGCTCCCCGATGCGGTGAGGAGCGCCCTGGCCATGCGGTCGTAGGGCATATCGACGCGGACTGCCTCGCGGACCCAGCGGTGGTAGGCCTGCACGGCGTTGGGCCAGAGGTTGATGGGAAACTCGGCCTTAACCCGGAGCGTGTCGCACCAGCGAAGCGTCCAGAAGTCCACGAACTCGTCGCGGGCGAGCAGCGCGTCGATGAGGCGCGCGCGCTTGTCGGGCCGCTTGTCCGCCAGGAAGCTCCGCGCCTCGTCGGCGGTTGGCAGCGTGCCGGCGGCGTCGAGGGAGGCCCGGCGGAGGAAGACGGCATCGGAGCAGGGGCGGGCGGGCCGGATGCCCTTGCGCTTCAGCTCGGCGAAGAGAATCTCGTCCAGGCGGCAGCGGGCTTCGGGCTCTCGCGCCAGCTCAAAGGGCGCTGCGGCCTCGGGGGAGGCCTTGGGCCTGGGGTCTTGCGCGGTCATACCGGCTTGCGCCACTGTCGCCACCTCTCGCGCCGGGATCGCACCGCACGGCGCACAGTCCTAAAGACGCCGCCGGGGGCCGTTTGTTCGCCTCAGACGGGCTGATGGGCGTCGTTGACGTAGAGGCTGATGGCCCCGGCGCGCTCGCCGTCGATGGCCACCTCGAACTCGTAGCTGCCGAAGGCCGGGAAGGCGATGTTGCCCATCTCCAGGACGAACGTATGCTCCGGATCGGGCCTGGGGTCGGCTTCCGGGAAGAGGATCGGCATCTCCGGCGGCGCGTCCAGCAGCTTGCCGTCGGCGTCGCGCAGGCGGATGCCCAGGCTGTGCGGCTCGCCCTTCTCCCCCACCTCGGCGCGGATGCGAACCACCACGAACATGCGCAGGTGGTGGCAGGGCACGACCGTGGCGTGGATCATGTCGAACACGCCGAGCAGGTTGAGCTTGCCGTCCCCCGTCGTGTTCACGGCATCGGCCAGCAGCGCCAGGCTCACGTACATGCAGGTTCCCCCGAGGGCAAGGTTCGCCCCAACCGCCGCCGACTCCTGCCCGGCGGCCCATTCTGGTACAGTGAGCGATCCGAGGCCGCCGAAGACGCCCGGGGAAGGGTCACCGCCATGAACCTAAGCACCCAGACCGCCGCCACAGCCCTCCTGCTGGCATCGACGCACCACGCCTGCGCCGCGCCGGATCGCCTCCGCCCGCCGGCAGTGCCGCTGGTGGTGCATGACCCCTACTTCAGCCTCTGGTCGCCCTCGGAACGGCTGGCCGAGGCCGACACGATGCACTGGACGGGCAAGCCGCAGCCCCTCCGCGTGACGGTGCGGACCGAGCGCGGCCAGGCCTACAGGCTGCTGGGCGCTGCCCGGCCCGGCGCGGCATCCGAGGCCGCCGAGCAGACCGACCTGGAGGTCCTGCCCACGCGGACCATCGCGCGCTACAGGCTGCCCGGCCTTGAGATGACGCTGACGTTCCTCACGCCCGCCCTGCCCGACGACCTGGAGGCGCTGGCCAGGCCGCTGACCTACGTCGCCTGGTCCGCCCGCTCAACCGACGGCAAGGCGCACGGGCTGAGCGTGACGCTGGAGGGCTCGGCCACGGTTTCGGTGAACGACGGCAAGCAGCCCGCGGTGGCCATGCGGGCAGCGCAAGGCGGACTGGCCACCTGCAGCGCCGCCTCGGTGGAGCAGCCCGTGCTGGCCAAGCGCGGCGATGACCTGCGCATCGACTGGGGCCGCTTCTGCATGGCAGCTCCGGCCCCGGCGCAGGCCGGTTGGTCGCTCCGAGGCGCCGCGGGCACGGCCGGCAAGTCGCCCGAAGCCCCCGCCGCCGACCTGGCGCTGCGGCTGACGGCTTCCGCCCGAATGGCTGCGAACGGCGCCGGCGTGTCGGGCTGGTTCATGCTGGCCTACGACGATGAGTGGTCGATTCGGTACTTCCGCACGCGCCTGAGGCCCTACTGGCGGAGGACCGGTGACGACCTGCCCGCCCTGCTCCGCAAGGCCGCTGCCGCCTACCCGTCCCTGGTGAAGCGCTGCGAGGCGTTCGACGGCAGGCTCATGGCCGACCTGCGGCGCGTGGGCGGCGAGAAGTACGCCCGGCTCTGCGCGCTGGCCTACCGCCAGACGCTGGGCGGCAACAAGATCGCCGCCGACGACGCCGGCCTGCCGCTCATGTTCCCCAAGGAGTGCTTCTCCAACGGCTGCATCGCCACCGTGGACGTGCTCTTCCCGCAGGCGCCCTTCTTCCTGGCGCTGAGCCCGGCTCTCACCAAGGCCATGCTGCAGCCCGTGCTCGCCTACTCCGCCTCGCCGCGCTGGCCCTACGACTATGCGCCGCACGACCTGGGCACGTACCCCTGGGCCACGGGCCAGGTCTACGGCATGGGCGGCTCCGACGCCGACCGGATGCCCGTGGAGGAGTGCGGGAACATGCTCATCATGCTGGCCTCGCTGGCCGGCATCGAGGGGAACGCCGACTTCTCGCGGCCCTATATGCCCATGCTCGCCAAATGGGCCGACTTCCTCGTGCGCGAGGGGCTCGACCCCGTCAACCAGCTCTGCTCCGCCGATATGTTCGGCCATATGCCGCGCAACGCCAACCTGGCGCTGAAGGCCGTCATCGGCATCGGCGCCTACGGCCGGCTCTGCGCGGCCACGGGGCATGACGCCGACGCGGCCCGCTACCAGTCCATCGCCCGCGACTACGCCGCGAAGTGGCAGGTCCTCGCGGCCGACGAGGGCCACACGCGGCTGGCCCACGACAGGCCCGGCACCTGGAGCATGAAGCACAACCTGATCTGGGACCGTGTGGTCGGCCTGGACCTCTTCCCGGAGGCGCTGGGCGACGCCGAGGCGGCCTGGTACGCCACGGTACAGGGCAAGTACGGACTGCCGGTGGACAGCCGCACCGAGACGAGCCTGATCGACTGGGCGCTCTGGAGCATCGCGCTGGCCCGCAAGCCCGCCGACTTCGAGGCGCTGCTCGGTCCGATCTACCGCTACGCGCATGAGACGCCCACCCGCGTGCCGCTCTCCGACTGGTTCGTCACCACGACCGGCAAGCAGCAGGGCTTCCAGGCGCGGCCCGTGGTGGGCGGTATCTTCATCCGCCTCCTGGCCGAGCCCGCCGCCCGGGCGCGCTGGTCGAAGGCGGCCACCTGCGTGGAGGGACCATGGGCGCCCCTTCCCGCAGGCGGCGCCGTACGCATCGTTGCGACCACGGCGCAGGCCGAGCGCGTGGTCTGGCGCTACACGCTGACGGAGCCCGCGGCGGGCTGGACCGAGCCGGGCTTCGACGACAGCGGCTGGCAGACCGGCCCGGGCGGCTTCGGCACGGCGGGCACGCCCGGCGCGGTCATCGGCACCGAGTGGAACACCAAGGCGATCTGGCTGCGCCGCGAGTTCACGCTGCCCGACCGGCCGCTGAACGACCCGCGCCTGCTCTGGATCTACGACGAAGACCCGGAGGTCTGGCTGAACGGCGTGGCGGCCGCCTCGGCCAAGGGCTGGGCCACCAGCTACGACGAGGCGGAGGTCAGCCCCGCCGCGCGCAAGGCCCTGCGCCCCGGCCGCAACGTCATGGCCGTGAAGGCGAACCAGACCTACGGTGGCCAGTGCATCGACGTGGGCCTCGTCGAGGATGCGCCGAAGTGAGAGCGGCTGGCCGCCTGCTGGTCACCGGCGCCTCGGGCTTCGTCGGCGGCAACGTCGTCGCCCGGGCCGGAGTGGAGTGGGATGTCCACGCCGTGAGCCGCCGCGCCGTTGCGGGAGCGCCGCCCGGCGTGACATGGCACGTGGCCGACATCGGCGACCCGGCGGCGTTGCGCGCGCTGTTCGAGCAGGTGCGGCCCACGGCGGTGATCCATGGCGCGGCGGCGGCGGACATCGACTGGTGCGGCCGCAACCGGGCCGAAGCGTGGCGGGTTAATGTGGGCATCACGGAGGGCCTGGCCGAGCTGTGCGCGGCCGCCCGCGCTCGGCTGGTCTTCATGTCGACCGACAACGTCTTCGACGGGACCGGAAGCATGGCGACCGAGGCCGACGAGCCCAACCCGGTGAACTTCTACGGCGAGACCAAGCTGGCCGCCGAGCGTTCGGTGGCTTCCATCGCTCCGAGTTACGTCATCGCCCGGCTGGCGCTCGTCATGGGCCTGCCGGCGTTCGGCGAGGGCAACTCCTTCCTGGGCCGCATGTGGACCACGTGGAATGAGGGCGGGACCGTCGGCCTCCCGGACACAGAGGTCCGAACGCCGATCGACGTGATCTCGCTCTCCCAGGCGCTCCTGCACCTGGCTAACGGACCCTTCACCGGAGTGATCCACCTGCCGGGCGCCGACCGGGTGGACAGGGTCACCATGGCCCGCCGCATCGCGCTCCGCCTCGGCTTCCGCGCCGATCAGGTGGAGGCGCGCACGCCCGACCCGTCACCCGACCGCTCCGCGCGGCCATTGGACGTGTCCATGAGCGGCACGCTGGCCACCGTCATGCTGCGAACGCGCCTGCTCGGACTGGAGGCCGGCCTCGACCGAGTGCTCGACGAAGGGCGAGGTGGCACGGACGACCACGGACCGACACGGACAGCCACGGACCCACACGGACCGCCCCTGCCGTCATCCTGAAGCCCCTTCAGGGGCTGAAGGACCCCCCCGGAGGATGGGTGACCGCCTCACTCCCCGTTCATCTCGCCGACTTGCCACTCTGCCACAGGAGAACCGGCAAGTTGGCGAGGTGGCAGGCGCTGCTTCGGTGCGGGCGCAAGCAGGAGGCGCGGCCCTCCGCGTCGAACGGTAGGCTAACCACCGGAGGAGCTTTGCCATGGATCGGCGCACGTTCGTTTGCGGAATGGGGGCGGCGGCCCTGGGAGCCGCGGCTGAGTCTGAGCCCGCGCCGCCCGGGCGGCCCAACATCCTCTTCTTCTTCACCGACCAGCAGCGCTGGGACACCGTGGACTGCTACGGGCGGCCGCTCTTCCCGGGCCTCACGCCGAACCTGGACGCCATGGCCCGCGAAGGGGTCCGCTTCGACCAGGCCTTCACCTGCCAGCCCGTCTGCGGACCCGCGCGGTCGTGCTTGATGACCGGCCGGTGGGCGACCCAGACCGGTTGCTGGCGCAATGATATCGCCCTGCCCGCCGGTGAGCCGACGCTGGCCACCATGCTGGGCCAGGCCGGCTACCGCACCGGCTACGTGGGCAAGTGGCACCTGGCCTCCAGCGGCGAGAAGCAGAACGTCCAGGCCCGCGCGGTGCCGCACGAGTTGCGTGGAGGCTTCAAGGACGCCTGGATGGCCGCCGACGTTCTGGAGTTCACCTCGCACGGCTACGGCGGGCATGTCTTCGACGCCGAGGGGCGGCAGGTCGACTTCCCCGACGGCCGATACCGCCCCGACGCGCTGACCGACTACGCCCTCCGCTTCCTCGAGGAGCAGGACGGCGAGCGGCCCTGGTTCCTCTTCCTCTCCTACCTGGAGCCGCACCACCAGAACGACCGCAACCATTTCGAGGGCCCCGAGGGCTCCAAGCAGGCCTACGCGGGCTTCCGGACGCCGGGCGACCTGGCGCCGCTCAAGGGGAACTGGGCCGAGGAGATGCCCGACTACCTGGGCGCCTGCGCGGCGCTGGACCGCAACCTGGGCCGCCTCCGCGACGCCCTGCGCAAGCGGAAGATGCTGGACAACACGCTGGTCGTCTTCACGTCCGACCACGGATGCCACTTCCGCACGCGCAATAACGAGTACAAGCGCTCCTGCCACGACGGCTCCATCCGCATCCCCATGGTGCTGCGCGGGCCGGGGTTCCGGCGCGGCCGCGTGGTGCGCGACCCGGTGAGCCTCATCGACCTGCCTCCCACGCTGCTGGCAGCGGCCGGGGTGGCGCCGGTGACGCCCATGGGCGGCGCGGCGCTCCAGCCCGTGGCCGCGGGCTCCGAGCGCAGGTCCGACGTCTTCCTGCAGATCAGCGAGAGCCAGGTGGGCCGCGCGGTCCGCACCCGCCGATGGAAGTACGCCGTGCAGGCGCCGGGCAAGCGCGGCTGGGTGGACAGCGCCGCCGACAGCTACCGCGAGACGCACCTGTACGACCTGAAGGCCGATCCCGACGAGCTGCACAACCTCGTGGCGGACCCGGCACACGCCCGGACGCGCGCCGAGATGGCCGCGCTGCTCATCCGTCGAATGCGGGAGGCCGGCGAGGCCGCACCCGCCATCCTGCCTGCCCGGTAACCCATGGAGAAGCCAATGCCGACCCGCGACAAGCGCCAAGACGCCACCCCGACCCTCCTGCTGCCCACCCGCCGCGAGGCCCTGCTCAGCATCGGCATCGCCGCCTCGGCCGCCGCCGCCGAGGGAGCGATCGCAGGCCCGTTCGAGCCTGACGAGGCCGGCATCAGCACCGCTCCGGCCGACAAGAAGCTGGCGCCCGCCTGGGTGAAGTCGCTCACGGCCAAAGGCGCTCCCACCGTCTACCGGGGCGCCGCGCTGCGCTACATAGGTATGCCCGTGGGCGGCATCGGCGCCGGGCAGGTCTACCTGGGCGGCGACGGGCGGCTCTGGCGCTGGGACATCTTCAACCAGCACATGCCCACCGGCGACGGCGGCTACGCGCGCCCGCCGCAGCCTGACTACCCCTTCGAGCAGGGCTTCGCCCTCCGCGTGAAGGCGGGAGGCAAGGAGCAGACGCTGCGCCTGGACCGGCAGGGCTTCCCCGACATCGCCTTCCGCGGCGAGTACCCCATCGGCATCGTCGACTACGCCGGTCCGGGCCTGCCCGTCAGCGTGCGGCTGGAGGCCTTCTCGCCCTTCATCCCGCTGAACGCCGACGACTCCGCGCTGCCCGCCACCGTCATGCAGTACACCGTGCGGAACATCACCTCGGCGGCCATCGAGTGCGAGGTCGGCGGCTGGCTGGAGAATGCCGTCTGCCCCGGTAGCGGCGTGCCCGGCCGCACCACCCAGGCGGCCCGCGAGGCGGGGCTCACGCTGCTGGAGCACTCGATCCAGGTTCACGCCGTGGAGCAGCCCAGGGAGCCGCGGCCGGAGATCCTCTTCGACGACTTTGAGAAGGAGACCTACGACGGCTGGACCGCCACCGGCACGGCCTTCGGCTCCGGCCCCGTGGAGATCAGCAAGATCCCCGAGTACCAGGGCGATGTGGCCGGCCGAGGCAAGCGCGTGGTGAACTCCCATGCCGCCGCGCCGGGCTCTGACGTAGGCGGCAAGGACGGCGCCGTGGGCACGCTCACCAGCCGCGCCTTCACCGTTGAGCGCGACTACATCCACATGCTCATCGGCGGCGGCAACCACAAGGACCGGACCTGCGTGCAGGTGCTGGTCGACGGCAAGCCCGTGGCCTCGCTCACCGGCGACGCCAACAACCGCATGGTCCCGAAGAGCTTCGACGTGCGCGCCTACGCGGGCAAGCAGGCCCAAATCCGCTTCGTGGACGACGAGCGCGCCGGCTGGGGCAACATCGGCGGCGACCACATCGTCTTCAGCGACGTGCCCGCCCGCCCCGAGGCGTCGCTGCCCGAGCGGCCCGACTTCGGCACGATGGCCGTGGCGCTGGTTGCGGGCGGCGGCGTGGCTACGGAGCATCTGCCCGACGGCGAGCCCGCGCAGGCCCTCTTCGCGACAACCGACACGGGCGGGGACGCCAAGGCCGGCCGCCCCGTCGGCGGAGTGCGCAAGACGCTGCGCCTGGCTGCGGGCAAGTCGGCCACCGTCAGCTTCGTGCTGGGGTGGCACTTCCCCAACCTGGACCTCTCGCCGCTGCCCCGCGGCCGCCACTATGCCGCCAAGTTCGCCTCGGCCGGCGCGGTGGCGCGCTACGTGGCAGCCAACCTGCCGCGCCTGGCCCGCGAGACGAAGCTCTGGCGCGATACGTGGTACCGCTCCTCGCTGCCGGTCTGGTTCCTGGACCGCACCTTCGCCAACGCCTCCACCATGGCCACCTCCACGAGCTACTGGCTGCGCAACGGGCGGTTCTACGGCTGGGAGGGCGTCGGTTGCTGCGCCGGGACCTGCGCCCACGTCTGGCACTACGCCCAGTCCGTGGCGCGCCTCTTCCCGGAGCTGGAGCGGGCCGCGCGCGACATGGGCGACTACGGCGCCGGGTTCGAGCCGGCGACCGGATGGATCAACTTCCGCGGCGAGTGCATGCGCTACTGGGCCGCCGACGCCCAGGCTGGATGCATCCTACGCGCCTACCGCGAGCACCAGATGAGCGCCGACGACCTCTGGCTGCGGCGGCTCTGGCCCCGCGTCCGGAAGTCGCTGGAGTTCCTCATCAGCCGCGACGCCGACGGCGACGGCATCCTCGACGGACCGCAGCACAACACGCTGGACGCCGACTGGCACGGCCAGGTGGCCTGGCTCAGCGGCCTCTACATGGCCGCGCTGCGGGCAGGCCAGGAGATGGCACGGGAGATGGGCGACCCTGACTTCGCGGCGCGGTGCGGCGGGCTCTACGAGGCCGGGCGCAAGACCATCGACGCCAAGCTCTTCAACGGCGAGTACTACGTGCAGGTCGGCGACCCGGCCCACGCCGACGCCATCGGCTCCTACGACGGATGCGAAATCGACCAGGTCATGGGCGACAGCTGGTCGCAGCAGCTGGCGCTGGGGCCCATCCTGGAGCCGACCAAGGTCCGTTCGGCCCTTAAGGCGCTCTGGCGCTACAACTTCGCGCCCGATGTGGGCCCCTACCGCAAGGCCCACGCGCCGGGCCGCTGGTACGCCATGCCGGGCGAGGGTGGCCTCCTCATGTGCTCGTGGCCCAAGGGCGAGTCCCGGAGGCAGAGCAAGGGCTTCGACTTCTACTTCAACGAGTGCATGAACGGCTTCGAGTACCAGGCCGCCGGCCACATGCTGGCCGAGGGCATGGTCACCGAGGGGCTGGCCGTGGCGCGGATGATCCACGACCGCTACCACGCCTCGCGGCGCAACCCGTATAACGAGGTGGAGTGCGGCGACCACTACGCCCGGAGCATGGCCAGCCACGGCGTCTACCTGACGGCGTGCGGGTTCGAGTTCCACGGCCCCAAGGGCCACATGGGCTTCGCGCCGCGCCTGTCGCCCGAGCGGTTTGAGTGCGCCTGGACGGGCGCCGAGGGCTGGGGTTCCTACAGCCAGAAGGCGGGCGCCGGCGCGCTGAAGGCTTCGTTGGCCGTGCGCTGGGGCTCATTGCGCCTGAGGACGTTCGCCCTGGGTTCGCTCTGCGGCGCAAGCGGCAAGCGCGTCACGGCCACGGTGGCCGGAGCCCCGGCAACCTGCCGCGTTACCGCCAAGCAGGGCCGCGCCGTCATCACCTTCACACGCGATGTGGTGCTGAAGCCGGGCCAGACGCTGGAGATCGCGCTGGCGTAGGGGGCGAAGGAGACCGAATGCCGATCTTCCGGTATGAAGCCGAGGACCCGCAGGGCAAGGTGATGTCCGGCGCCATGGACGCGCCGGACGCCCTGGCTGTGGAGGCGCGGCTACAGGGGCGCGGGTACCGGCATATCGCCATCCTGCCGCCGGGCGCGCAGGCTCGTCCGGTCGTCCCCGTGGCGGCGCAGTCCGGGCCCGCGGCGTCGGCTCCTAGCCGGCCGCAGCCCATGGCCGCGCCGCCTTCGGCAGGCGGGCTGCCCTCGCCCAGCCATGCCGACACGGCGCTCTTCTTCCGCCAGTTCGCGCAACTCCTCAAGTCCGGCATCTCGCCCTACCAGTCGCTGGAGAACCTGGCGCCCCGCACGCGCCAGAAGGGCCTCTCCGTGGCGGCGATGGAGATGCTGGAGGTCGTGCGCGGAGGCGGCCGCATGTCCGAAGCCATGGCGAGGCGGCCCGAGGTCTTCGCGCCGCACGCCGTGGGCGCCGTGGCCGCAGGGGAACTGGGCGGCTTCGTTGAGATCGCGATGGACGAACTGGCGACCGAAGCCGAGCACGCCGTGGCCATGCGCAAGGGGCTCTGGCTGCCCATCGCGTTCGTAAAGCAGGCCATCGTGGGCATCTTCATCGCCCAGCCGGTCTTCCCGCACATCTTCCCGAGGAACGACCTGCGCGCCTACTTCCTGCTGCTCTGCCTGCGCAACCTGCCCATCCTGGCGGCGCTCTGGCTCGGGTGGGCCTTCGCCCAGAAGCGCATGATGCGGTGGGACCAGCGGGCATGGCGCGACAAGATGGTGCTGAAGCTCGGGCCTGCGGGCGAACTGGAGCGGCAGCGCTCGCTCCTGGCCTTCCTGCGGATGCTGCGCCGCCTGTCCGCCGCCGGCATGATGCCCGACACTGCCTGGGAAGGCGCCATGAACGTGGCTCCCAACGCCGAGGTACGGCAGCGGCTGAACGAGGCCTACCTGCTGATCCGCGGAGGGATGCCCCTGCACGAGGCCTTCGCGCAGACGGGGCTGTTTGCCGACCAGACCGAGCAGATGCTCGCCACGGGCGTCGTCTCCGGCCAGGTGGTCGACGCGCTGGACAGCATCTGCGCCTACTACCAGCAGCGGGTGGAGCAGTCCGTGGGCGCCACCCGTTACCTCATGTTCCGCATCGGCTCGGTGCTGACCATCGTCCTCACCGGCGTCCTGCTCATCGTGATGATGAAGCTCTACTTCACCTCGGTCTTCGAGTTCGCGGATACGTTCTCAGCGGGCAACTAAGCCGGCTCCGGTGCGGCACGACCCAAGGTCAGCGCCGCGATGACCGCCAGGCCCATCAGGCCCGCCGCGAGGTAGTAGGGCGTGGCCGGGCTGAAGCGCTGGAGCAGGTAGGTGCCCGCGGGAGGCGCCACCATCCGCGCCAGGCTGCCCAGGCCCTGTTGCACGCCCAGCACGCCGCCCCGCTCGCCTTCCGGCGCCCGCTTGCTCACCAGGCTCAGCAGCACCGGCTGCACCATGGCGCTCCCGACGGAGAGGGCGGCGGCCAGGATCGTCAGCCTCGCCATAGTGGCCGCTCCGGCGATGCCCAGGAGCGCGGCGGTCAGGATCAGCGTGCCCAGAGCCACCACGCGCGCCTCGCCCGCGCGCTGGGCCAGGCCGCTCATCACGGCGCCCTGGGCCACGATCGCTGTAAGTCCCACCACCATGAAGACATGCCCCGCCGCCCGGGCGGCCTCCTGCTCCAGCACGGCGTGCGCTACGCCCGCCCCCAGCGACGGCTCCACGAAGCGGAACAGGATGAGCCACGTGAAGGTGGCCTCCATCATGGCAAAGGAGAAGGTTGAGAGGCTGAAGACCGTCATCAGGCGGCCGATGGCCGGGTTGGCGAAGGCGGCCATCAGACGCGCCGGGCGCAGGGCCTGCACGGAGCGGGTCTCGGTGGCGCCCTGGGCATGCTCACGCGGCTCGGGCAGGGCGAAGAACGACCAGACGAAGTTCGCCGCCGCCAGCCCCGCCACGGCAAACGCCGGGGCCGAGAGGCCGTAGCGGTGGCCGAGCCAGCCGCCGATCATCGGTCCGCCGGCAAAGCCGATACCGAAGGCCATGCCGATGAGGGCCATGCCGCGAGAGCGCTTCTCCGGCGGCGTCACATCGGCGATGTAGGCCTGGGCAGCGGGCAGACTGGCCGCCGTCAGCGCTCCGGCGGCTGTACGGGCCAGGAAGAGCATCCAGAGCGAGTGGGCCAGGCCGAAGATCAGGAACGAGAGCGCCGACCCGGCCAGGCTCAGCAAGATGAGCGGACGCCTGCCCCAGATGTCCGAGGCGCGGCCCCAGATGGGCGCGAAGATGAACTGCATCACCGAGAAGACGGTGGAGAGCCATCCGGCCACCACCGGGGTCCCGCCGAACTTGTCGATATAGAGCGGCAGCAGCGGGAGGATGATCCCGAAGCCCAGCAGGTCGATGACCACTGTAATGAACAGGATCAGGAGCGGCGATCTCTTCATGCAGTCGCTTTCCGCGCCGGCGGCCCATGCGGCTCGCGACGACGCAAACGTCGGCAATATCGAGCCATACGGGCTTCCCCTGCCATGCATGGCCGGAACGGCAGTAGCCTGTGGGTAGACTTCGTTATGCACCCTTCGCTGCGACCGCAACGGCTCATATCGGCCTATTGCCAGGCCGCATTCCCCATGGCAGAGCCGGAATCGGGCCTGATCTACTGGTTCCGTCCCGACCCCAGAGCCATTATGCCCCTCGATGGCTTCCACATCTCCCGTTCGCTGGCGAAGACGCTCCGACGAGGCGCGTTCGAGACCACCGTGAACGCTGCATTCGAGCGCGTCATGCGGGCCTGCGCCGACCGAGACGAGACCTGGATCAGCGAGGAGTTCATCGAGGCCTACTGCGAACTGCACCGGATCGGTACTGCTCACTCGGTGGAGGTCTGGGCAGACGGCGAACTGGCAGGCGGCACCTACGGCGTGGCGCTGGGCGGGGCCTTCATGGCGGAGAGCATGTTCCATATCCGCACGGACGCCTCCAAGGTCGCCCTCGCCGCCCTCGTCAAGCGGCTGAACGAACGCGGGTTCAGCCTGATGGACGTGCAGTACATGACCGACCACCTGGCCAAGCTGGGCGCCGTGGAGATACCCGGCCGCAGGTACGAGCATCGCCTGGCCGCGGCCCTGGCCGCCGACTGCGCCTTCGACTAGGCGGGGTTTCGGGGCAACGCCCGTCGGGTGGCCTCGCCGTCGACGATGCGCTCCAGGCCCAGCGGGTTGGCGTCTTGCAGCGCCGGCGGCAGGAGGGCGTCGGGCAGGCTCTGATAGCTCACGGGCCTCACGAACCGCCGGATGGCCAGCGTCCCCACGGAGGTGGAGTTCGCCGCGGTGGTGGCCGGGTACGGGCCTCCGTGGACGATGGCGCCGCAGACTTCGACGCCCGTCGGGTACCCGTTGAGGACCAGCCGGCCCACGCGACGCTCCAGGATCGCGGCCACGCGGCGGACGTCGGCGTCCAGGTCGGCGGCGCCGGTGAAGAGGGAGCCCGTCAGCTGCCCGTGAAGGCAGGCGACCGTGGCGGCCAGGTCCTCAAGGTCGCCGCAGCGCACCAGCAGCGTGCAGGGACCGAACGCCTCCTCGTGCAGGCCGGGGTTTGCGCGCCACACGTCGCCGGCCACCGCATAGAGGCGAGGTCCGTGGCCGCACTCGCCGCGTCGGCACCCCGCCTCCAGGACCTCCACGCCCGACGCCTCGGAGATGCTGTCCGCCCGGCGCACGAAGCTCTCCGATATGGAGCGGCTGAGCAGCGTGATCGGCGCGACCCGGCGCATCTCGCGCCCCAGGGCCTCTTCGAACAGGTCGCTCTCCGCACCCGCCGGCAGGAAGACCAGCCCTGGCTTGGTGCAGAACTGGCCGCCGCCGTTGGTCACCGAGAGGCAGAGGCCGGCCGCGATGGCCTCCGGCCGCTCTCGGACCGCGCCGGGCAGCAGGACGATGGGGTTGACGCTGCCCATCTCGGCGAAGACCGGTATGGGCCGGGGACGGGCCGCGGCCTTGTCGAACAGCGCCCGGCCGCCCCGCAGCGAGCCCGTAAAGCCCACGGCCTCGCAGTCGGGATGCTCCACCACCGCCGCGCCGACCGCCGTGCCTGCGCCCTGCACGAGCCCGAACATGCCGGCAGGCAGGCCTACGTCGCCCAGCGCCGCAAGCACCGCCGCGGCGCAGTACTCATCGACGCCGGCATGGCCCGGATGGCCCTTTGCCACCACGGGGTTGCCGCAGGCCAGGGCTGACGCCGTATCGCCGCCGCAGACGCCGTAGGCGAAGGGGAAGTTGCCGGCGCCGAAGACCCCCACGGGCCCTATGGGCCGGAAGATGCGCCTCAGATCCGGCCGGGGCGTGGGCTTCCGGCCGGGGTCTGCCGTGTCGATGACCGGCTCCAGCCAGGCGCCCGCGCGCGCCATGGAGGCGTAGAGGCGAAGCTGGGTGACCGTGCGCGCCCGCTCGCCGACCAGTCTGGCCTCGGTGAGCGCCGTCTCGGCCATGGCCCGGTCGATCAGGGCCTCGCCCAGGCCGACGAGCCGCTCCGCGACGGCCTCCAGCAGGTCGGCCCATCGATGGTGCGGGAGGCTCCGGACCTGCTCGAAGGCGGCCGAGGCGGCGGCATAGGCGGCATCGACCTCGGCGGCGCCCGCCTCACGAAAGGCCGGCGGCAGCGCATCGCCGGTCTCGGGTGAGCATGGTTGCGCGGAGCCGACGCCCGTAGCCGCCCACTCTCCGTCGATCAGGTGCGCGCCGGTCAGCGCGTGCGTCCAGGTCATCGCAACCACTCCTCGCGCATCTTCGATGGTGCTTGCGCCGATTCTACCAGACCGTTCCGGCGGCAGTCAGGGCTCGGACGGCGCGTGCGGGGTACTCTCGAAACAGGCCCAACATGGGCGAGGAGGCCGAGCCGTGCAACGT
Source organism: uncultured Chthonomonas sp. (assembly GCA_903885605.1). Classification (GTDB taxonomy): domain Bacteria; phylum Armatimonadota; class Chthonomonadetes; order Chthonomonadales; family CAJBBX01; genus CAJBBX01. The sequence goes on from CAISJD010000026.1 coordinate 23,464, forward strand.
GACGCCGACACCCCGACGCGACATGCCATCCAGGAGCGCGCTCTGGCGCCCAAGCCCGCCTCGATGAAGGAGCAGCGGCTGTCGGAGGCCTTCTTCGACCTCTATGCCGGCCTGCCCCACCGCGAGCGCCACGCCCGGTCGCTGGCCTACGCGCTGACGCACGAGCCGGTGCGCCTCTACCCCGGCGAGGGCCTCGTGGGGACGATCCACCAGGCCTGCCCCGGCGGCGGGTGTCCGCAGTGGGGCGGCGGCGGCGACCCGCGCTGGGACGGCCTCTCCGTGGTCGCCGAGGGCTTCCGCCGCGTGGCCGAGGAGCTCCCCGAGGACGCGGAGCTGACGGGCGACGCCGGCGGCGCGTTCCTGATCTCCGGCGGCGCCTTCCCGGGTCACATCGGCTGGGACTGGCGGCTGATCGTGGAGCAGGGCGTGCTCATTCTCATCGACCGCTGCCGCGCCCGCGCCGCCGAGGACCCGGCCCACGCGCCCTTCTACGAGGGAGCCGTCATCGCATGGGAGGCCGTGCTGGCGTGGAACGACGCACACGTGGCCGCCATGGAAGCCTGCCTGACGGACGCCGAGCCCGATGAGCGCGGCCGCTTGGAGCGCCTCATCGCCCTCTGCCGGCGCGTCCCGGCGCACCCGGCGCGCAGCTTCCACGAGGCAGTGCAGGCGTTCCACTTCCAGCATCTCACCGTCATGCTCGAGAACCCCTTCGGAGGCAATGGCCCGGGGCGTGTGGACACGGTGCTGGGGCCCTACCTCGACCGCGACCTGGCTTCGGGAGCCGTCACGCCGGCGGAGGCGCGCGGACTGGTCACCGAGATGCTGCTGAAGTTCCACGAGCGCCTGGCGCCGGCGGACGGCTGGGTCGAGACCATCATGGTCGGCGGCGCGGACGCGCAGGGGCGCTGGACCGGCAACACGCTCTCCAGCCTCATCGTCGAATGCTACATGGAGCTGAGCCAGACGCACCCGGCCGTCTACATGCGACTGGCGAAGAGCGCCCCCGACGACTTCGTGCGGCTGGCGGCGAGGTACATGGTGGCCGGGGACAATCGCGCACAGATCCTGAACGACGACGCGATCGTCCCGGCGATGGTCGCTGCGGGCGTGGACGCCGACGATGCCGCGGACTACATGTGCGGCGGCTGCATGGAGATCAGCGCGCAGGCGAAGGCCGGCGACCTGCGCTTCACAATGATCCACAGCATCCCCAAGGTCGTCGAACTGCTGCTCACCGGCGGCGAGTGCCTCATCACCGGCCGACGCCGCTCCGGGTTCGGGCCCGGGCTGGCGGGTTATGCCTCGTTCGAGGCGCTCTACGCGGCCTTCGAGGCCGAGTTGGCTCGCGAGGCCGGCGTGGCGGTGCGGAGGCTCGACATCTGGGGCGAGTGCGTCGCCGAGCGGCGTCCCACCTTCCTGATCTCCAGCCTGGTGCATGACTGCCTGGAGACGGGCCTCGACCTGCACGAAGGCGGCGCCCGGTACAACGACTACGGCACGGCCCCGGTGGGCATCCCCAACGCCGCCGACGCGCTCTACGCCGTGCAGCGCGCCCTCTTCACCGACGGCCTCTGCACCGCCGAGGAGATGCTTGCCGCCCTGCGAGCGGACTTCAGCGGTCACGAGCTGCTGCACCGCGCCCTCTGCCGCCTGCCCCGGTTCGGCCAGGAGCACGCCGGGGCCGATGCCATGGCCGGGCGCGTGCTGCAGAGCGTCGCCGACGCCTACGCGGCCACGCGGGGCCGGTTGGGCGGACGGCTCCTGCCCATGGTCTTCAACTTCGTCTGGACGCCCATGGTAGGCGGCGCGCTGGGCGCCTCGCCGGACGGGCGGCGCGCGGGCGCAACGGTGGCGCACGGGCTCACGCCGCAGGCATCGGGCATGACCGGCGGGCTCACGGCGGCGGTCAACTCCTGCACCTCGCTGCCGCAGTGCGCCATCGCCGGGGGCGCCACGACCATGTGGGACATGGACCCGGCATGGGCCGACGAGGCGACCCTGGAGGCCGTGATCCGGGCCTTCGTCAGCCGCGGCGGGCAGATCATGCAGGGGAACACCACCTCGGTGGCCGACCTGGAGGCGGCGCTGGAGCGCCCGGCGGACTACCCGAACCTGACGGTCCGCGTGGGCGGCTTCTCCGCGCGTTTCGTGGGCCTCGACCCCGCCGTGCAGCGGGAGATCGTGACTAGGTACCGACACCGTGGCGGGTAGGGCACAGGGGCTCGCATCGCTCATCGCGTTGGCTTGCATCGTCGGCCTGATCCCTGCCGCCCGCGGCCATGACGCCGATGACGGCGCACCCACCGCCGCGGAGATCGCCCGCACGCAGCCGCCCATCCCCGGCGCAGAGGAGTTCGCACGCGCCCTGCTCCCCGCCATGCGCGGAGGTCTGTCCGAGGCCGAGGGCGCTCGCGCGGCGGCGGTGGGCGCGGCGCTTGCAGCCCGCGACGCGGCCCGCGACGGCCGCGGGTACGGAGGGCAGCCGGCAGGTGAGTACCACCGCTGGCGGGCCGAGCAGGCGCTTCTCGCCTTCGTCGACGGCCGCGCCGACCGGATCGACCTGGACTTCCGTGCGGGCGTCGCGCCGATCGCGGCGGCGCCGGTCGCCATCGACGGGCAGACGGGTCTGGCCATCCTCGCGGTGCGCATGCCCGGCCCCGGCGAGCGGTTCGTCGTCCACGACATGGACCTGGCCTCGGAGCGGGACGCCGCGCCGCTCACGATCCCGGTTGCTCCGACCGGCCGCACGGTGGTCCTGCTGCGCATCGAGCAGCTACCTGCAGGCAGCAGCGTCGTGGTGGTGCGCCTCCAGCCGCCGACGGGCCCGATGCTCCTAGCATCGCTCACCTTCGTGGCCCGGCCCATGGGTCAGCTTGCGGTCTCGGTGCGCGACGAACGCGGCCGACCTGCGCCCGTGCTCATGCGCCTCACGTCCGCCGTCGGAGGGAGGCTCTGGGGGCCGGCCGGCGCCGTCGACTACCGGGAGATGATGAACGCGATCACCAGCCTGCCGATCTACGGTCCCGGCAGGGGCTACCCGGTCTGGATCCCCCTGCGCTACCAGGGCAGCTACTGGGTGGTCCCAGGCCCCTTCGACATGGCGATCCCGGCGGGCGACTGGGAGATAGAGATCGTGCGGGGACCGGAGTACGCGCCGATCCGCCGGACCGTGCGCGTGCCCGAAGCCGGCCGCGCATCCGCCGATATCCGCCTGCGCCGATGGGTGCGTATGGCCGATCGCGGCTGGTTTTCCGGCGACGACCACGTGCACTCGCGCCTGATGCACAGCGAGGACGCCGACAAGCTCCTCGCGTTCTGTCGGGCGGTGGACCTGAACGTCTGCAACGTGCTGGAAATGGGCGACCCCGCCCGGACCTGGTACCCCCAGCGTGGCTTCGGGCCGGCATTCCGCGCCCACCTGGGCGACCACTGGCTCGTTCCGGGACAAGAGGACCCGCGATCGGCGCTGGGCCACGCCATCGGGCTGAACCTGACGGCGCGAGTGCGGGACACCTCGCGGTACCTGCTGAACGATTGGGTCGCCGGAGAGATCCACCGCCAGGGCGGCCTCTACGGCCACACACACGTGGGCAGCGGCGTCAAGGAGCTGATGACCGAGCGGGAGATGGCGCTCTACGCACCCTTCGGCATCGTCGACTTCGCCAGCGTTATGCAGGCCGGCCTGGGCACGCAGCTCTACTACGACTTCCTCAACCTCGGCTACCGCATCACCGCCACGGCCGGAAGCGATACGCCCTATGGCGGCACCATCGGCGCCGTCCGCACCTACGCCCAGTGCGGAAAGGGACCCTTCGACCCCGACCGCTGGTTTGACGCAGTCCGTGCCGGCCGCACGTTCGTCTCCAACGGCGTCATGGTGGAGTTGACCGTGGCCGGCAAGCTGCCGGGCGATGCGCTCAAGGTCAAGCCGGGGCAGGCCGTGCGAGTGCGGGCCCGGGCCTTCGGCCTTCCGGGCGAGTGGGCGCCGCGGCGTCTGGAGGTGATCATGCTCGGCAAGACGATCAGGGCAGTGGAGGCCAAAGGTCCGGCCGGCACGGACCTGGCCGTCGACGTCCCGCTACCGGTAGGCCAGGGCGGCTGGGTCGTCGCCCGCGCATGGGGCGAGGACGGCTCCGAGGCGCTCACCAGTCCCGTCTGGCTGGAGCGAGAGGGCTTCCGCTCCTGGAGCGCGGCCGATGCCCCGGGGATCATTGCCCGCCAGATGACCACGCTGGACGAGATCGACGCGGCGCTCGCCACGGCCGTCAAAGAGGCAGCACAGCCCTGGCGGAAGCTGGATACCTACACGCACTCCATCGCCGACCGGGCGCCGGAGGTACGCGAACGGATCACCCGCGCCCGCGCCGAGTACCGAAGGCTTCTCGAACTCGCGGCCGCCGAGCGCAGGAAGATGGGGGCTCCCAGGTCGAACTAAGCATCCGGCGCTACCATGCGCCGCCGCAACCGCCGCAACTCACCCGAACAAGGAACGCACAATGAGACACTGGCTCGTGGCCGCGCTTGCGGCAGGCCTATGCATGGCCCGGACGGCGTCGGCCCAGGAGCCGAGCACGAGGGACCTCTACTCCGACACCTGGGTGGCATCGGACGCCCTGGGCCGCACCATGCCCGACCTGAAGGCCGTGGGCCCCGTGAAGAACGACCAGCGCCGCGTGGTGGGCATCTTCTACATCGCGTGGCACAGCGACAGCGGCAACAAGAACTTCAAGAGCCCCTACGGCGCGGACGTGGCGCGCATCCTGGCCAAGGACCCCAAGGCTCGTCTCGACGCCAACCACCCGCTCTGGACCGAGGGCTCCTACCACTGGGGCGAGCCGGAGATGGGCTACTTCCTGAGCAAGGACGAGTGGGTCATCCGCAAGGACATGTCCATGCTGGCCGACGCGGGCGTGGATGTGCTGGTGATGGATGTCACCAACGCCGTGCGCTACTGGGACGAGTGGGACGTGATCTTCCCGGTGATGCAGAAGATGAAGGCCGAGGGCAACAAGGTGCCCAAGTTCTGCTTCTGGGCCTTCAACGGGCCGGTCATCACCGTGGTGCAGGACCTCTACGAGAAGATCTACAAGGCCGGGAAGTACAAGGACCTCTGGTACTACTGGGACGGCAAGCCGCTGATGCTCCACAACGGCATGCCCTCCACGGATGCCAACGGCGGCGGCTTCACCAACCCCAACCCAAACTACGTCGCGGCGGCCAAGACCGACCCCACGCACCCCCGCTACGGCGACCCCGACTACTGCGAGCCGCTCTACAAGGACTACACCAAGGAGGTGAAGGAGTACTTCACGCTCCGCACCATGTGGTGGGGCTATCACCAGTGGGCCGGCAAGCGGTTCGTCGGCACTGAGGACAACTGGAGCTTCGGCTACGACCTGGCCCACGAGCCCGTGAAGAAGATGAACCCCATGGACCTGGTCTCCACGCACCAGGGCAAGCGCGAGGAGGCAGCGGTGACCCCGGCGCAGCATCCCTCCAGCCATGTGGGCAAGTCATGGACCCGCGAGAAGGGCGAACCCAAGCTCAACGACCAGGATCTGCCCGAGCCCACCTTCGTCCCATGGCTCGGCAAGACGGTTGCGAACCCCGAGGGCTACGGCATCTACTTCCAGCAGCGCTGGGACGAGGCGCTTGCCGCCAACCCGCAGTTCCTCTACATTAATGACTGGAACGAGTGGACCGCCGGCAAGTACCCGCCCGCCGCGGGCACCAAGTTCCCCTTCCTGGGCCGGCAGAGCGACTACTTCTTCGTCGATCAGTACAACCCGGAGTTCAACCGCTGCGTCCAGCCCATGAAGGGCGGCTACACTGACAACTATTATATGCAGATGGCGCAGAACATCCGGCGCTACAAGGGCGTCCGGCCCATCCCTGAGAACCGCGGCCTGTCGCAGGTGAAGATCGACGGAGCCTTCGGCGACTGGTCCGGCGTCAGCGTCGAGTACCGCGACACGGTCCGCGATAATGCCCACCGCGACTACATCGGCTACGGCGGCCTGAAGTACACCAACACGTCGGGCCGCAACGACATCGTCACCGCCAAGGTGGCCATGCGCCGCGACGCGGTGGCGTTCACCGCCGAGTCCGCCGCGCCGCTCACCCCATACACCGGCCGCAACTGGATGCTCCTGCTGATCGACGCCGACAAGGACCCGAAGACCGGCTGGCAGGGGTACGACTTCGTCGTCAACCGAAGCGTCCTCAGCTCAACGACCACCACCCTGATGCGCTGGACCAAGGCCGGCGTGTGGGAGACCGTGGCCAAGCTGCCCTACCGCGCCTCCGGCAAGGCGCTGGAGCTGAGTATCCCCCGCAAGTTGCTGGGCATCGGCGGCGGCGCGGCAGCCTCCTTCGACTTCAAGTGGGCCGACAATCCGCAAGACCTGAAGGACGCCATCAGCCTCTGCACCGACGGCGACACAGCCCCGAACCGCCGATTCAACTACCGGTTCCTCTGGAAGCGGTGATCCTGTAGCCTCGGTCATGGCCGCCGCCGGCTGGATCGATCGGCGGCGGCCATGGCCTTGCCGGGCTCAGTAGACGATGAGCCCCCGGTTCCTTCGGCGGCTCGCCGGCGACGCGAGGGTGGTCGACACCGGGCCGGCCTCCTTGCCGTTCGGCGAGACGCGGAAAGCCGCCAGGTGTACGATGCGGCCCCACGCGGCAAGCGCGCCTCCGGCCAGCCGGGGTCCCTCAAACCGAAGGTCCTCGCCCTCGCCGATCGCCGGGTGAACGCTCACGGTGGCTTCGCAGACCGCCTGCAGCAGCCGTGCCGCGCCGGTAGCCGAGGGCGCCTCGGATGCGGGATCCGCGACGAGCGCATCCAGCGCGTAGCTGCGAACCAGCTTGGGCAGCATCTTCGCCAGCGTCGCCGGGCAGTCGAACAGGTCCATGCCGCTGGTGCGGCCGCCGACGGCGAATGCCGCGCCCACCTGGCCCTCCACGGGCGCGAAGGCCCGCACGAAGTCCTCGATAGCCGGAGCGTGCTGCTCGAAGGCGTCCGCCATGGCGTGCGTCGGCGCATCCACGCTCAGCCGGTCGGCCATCATCGCGATGTCGGACCAGACCTCGCCCTGATCGGACTGCGATGAGCCGCGGTCCCGGCGCGCCTCGGTGACGCCGGCGTTCCGCTTGGCCCGACCGGTGGCGAAGTGGGCTCGCGGCGATGACTGGAAGGCGACGCTGGTCTGATGCCAGCGCCCCGCCTCCACGCACGAGACCGGGATCATGATGGTCTTGCCGGCCGGCGCGAGGATCGAGAGGTTGAGCACGCGGTTCTGCTTGGCGCCCACCAGCTCCTCCCCGTCCATGAGGAAGACCGGCTTCTCCGCATTGTTGGTGAACTTCAGTTCAGGCACGCTGCCCGATGCCGAGACCTCCGTCACCCGTGCGACGCCGCGCTGCAGAGCCTCATCCAGGGTCAGATAGCCCGGTTCCACCGTTGAGTCGCCCAGTAGTGGCCACACCGTGAGGTTGCGGAAAGCCACGGGCTCGCCGACCTTCAGTCCGTGCGCGAGGTCCTTGATCAGTACAGCGCTCTCTAGAGGCTGCATCCTATCCCGCCTTCCTATGGCCGCCCGCCCGCTGGACACGCCTGTCTGCGGCGGCCTATGGACGGCTACTCGCGCAGCCTGGCTGAAAGCGGAAACGAACTTTGCGGAGATCCAGAGGCTAGTCCCAGGCCATCTCGGCAATGCTCAGGCCGCGCCGGGGCCACTCGACGCTGGAGAGGTACCAGCCGCCCTGCTCGCCACGGATCACCTCCGGCGCGTGGGCCTCCAGTTGTGCGATGGGACGGGCGGGATCGAAGCCGCGCGGGCCGTCCGAGCGGAAGACCCATGTCTTGTGCTGGTACGCCCCCGAGAGGTCGGCGCCGTCCCAGAGGCCGTCATAGCCGCAGACGAAGAGGAAGAAGGCGCCCTCGCGCTCGACCATGAAGGGCGACTCCGGCGCGATCCCATCGGGCATCTGGAGGAGTGTCTCCGCGGCGCTCCACGTTTGAAGGTCCGCCGAGGTCCGCATCATCACCCGGTCGAGGCTGCAGTAGATCAGGTGGTCGATGTCGCCCACGCGGAAGAGCATGGGATCGCGGGTAGTCGGCTCCTCCCAGAAGAGCGGCCCTCGAGGCGTCCAGTGGATCAGGTCGGGCGAAGTCGCTAACCGGAGCGGGTCGGGTCCGTAGACCATAAGGTAGGCGTCGCCCCGCCGGACCCCGTGCGGCGCGTAGATCTGGGGCGGCTCGCCGGGGCGGTCGGCCGGGCAGAGCGCCTTGGGCAGCTCCTCCCACAGGCCCTCTACCAGCGCCTCGGCAAGCTCGCCGGGCGGGGCAGCCGCGTGGAAGAGCTGGTACTCGCCGTCGTGGACGTTGGCCGAGCTCGTGATCGGGTGCGTGATGCCCAGGGCGTGCCAACGGCCGTCCGGGCCGCGCACCACGGTGTGGTCATTGGGCACCCATTCGGCGTAGATGCGCCCGGCAGCCAACTCAACCGTGTCCGGACCGTCGAAGCGATCGGGCTCAGGCCGGTAGACTGTCACCCATGGACCCACGATCCTCGGCGTCGCCACAAGCCACCTCCCCTGCGCACGGGGACCGGCGAGTGTACCGACCGGGCCGCGGCACCCCATGGTACCGCCTGGCCACAGCTCAGGCGATGCGCGCGGCGGCGGCCCTCCGCCGCAAGGGGGAACGGATGACCATGGCAAAGGCGCTGCTGGGCGTGGTGGCGGTTGCGACGGCGGCGCCGACGTGGGCCGGGCCGGGCGGGTTTGCGCCGCGGGTGACCGCGCTCTCGCTCTCCAGCGACCGCGTGCGCCAGGGCGGCGCCGTGCGGTGCCTCTATGAGTTCGGGAATGTCGGCTCCGCGCCGTCGGGCTCGGAGCTGATGGTCTACGTCCACCTGACGCCCGCCGAGCCCATCGCCGGAGCGTGGCAGCACGGCGGCGACTTCAGCCCGGCGCTACCCACCTACGCCTGGCCCGGCGGCTCCCGCATCGCCGAGCCGCCCCACGACCTCACCATACCGCCGACGCTCCCGCCCGGCTCCTATGACCTCTTCGTGGGCCTCTACGACAAGGCCACCGGCTCGCGATGCCCGCTCTCTGAGACGCTCGACGGCGAGGGGCGCGCGCGCCTGGGCCGCATCACGGTGCTTCCCGGCGCTTCGACCGAGGCCGACCACCCAGTGCGCTGGGAGATCGCCCGCCGCGCCGCCACGCGCTCCGCGTGGGATCTCCTCTCGGCGCCCGAGGCCGGGCCGGCCCTGTCCATCGGCCGAGGCGGCATTGGGGCCATCGTGTCGGACAAGGGCCCGCGTATCGTCAGTTGCACGGCGGCTGGGTCCACGCTGAGGAACTCGGGACCGAGGCTCCCCGCTCGGGTTCGGGTTCGGCGGGCCACCGACGGCGCGGCGCTCTCCGTGGTCGTTCCCGACGGCGCCTGGAAGATACAGCGATCGGCCACGGCGGCGCGCTACACGGCTGAAGTCCGCTGCGGCGACGAGGCGGCGGCGCGCATCGATGGGGTGATCCGCGTGACGGCCACCCAGATCACCCTCGGCATCGAGAACATCACCGAGATGCCGGGCTACGAGCTGCTCGACGTCGCGCTGCCGCCGGTGCTGGGAGTGGGCGGCGACGGCTGGCTGGCGATACCCACGCAGTCGGGCAGGCTCATTCGGTTGGCGGACGCCTCGCCCGGGCAGGCGCAGATCCGCATGGACTGGTCGAGCATGGTCCTCTGCGCCGCCGTCGGCTCCGGCGCGGCCGCCGCCGTGGTGGAGACGCGATGCTGGGACAGCGAACTGAGGGCCGTGGTGGCCGGTGAGCCGGGCCGGCTGGTGGGCTACGTGGAGCCGCTTCTGGCCTATCGGGCGCAGGCCGGACCCCGCGCGGCTCGCGTGCGGCTTGAGGAGAAGCCATCGCTGGGCATCCGCCTCGTGGCCGACGGCGACGGAGACGGGCGCACCACGTGGGTCGATGCGGCCGTCGTCCTGCGCAAGGGCGTCACCGGACGGCCCAAGCCCATCTACCGCGACGCCATGCTCTACAAGATCTTCTGCGACGCGCCCGGCTCGACGAGCTACACCACCTTCGCGCAGGCGCTGGAACTGGTGCGCACGGTCCACCGGCTGGCGCCCTGGCAGAAGCAGGTGGCCTACCTGGTCGGCTGGCAGTATGAGGGGCACGACACCGGCTACCCCGCCACCGACAAGATCAACGCGAGGCTGGGCGGCCTGGATGAGTTCCGGCGATGCGTGGCCGAGGCGGCGAAGCTCAACGCCACGCTCAGCGTGCATGACAACTTCGACGACGCGTACCTGACCAGCCCGGCGTACGACGAGGCCCTGGTGGCCCGTGACGAGCAAGGCGATGTGCAGAAGGGCGGCGTCTGGGCCGGCGGGCAGTCCTACGTCCTCGCCTGCGGCAAGTACGCCCGGAAGGCAGGCCTCCAGCGCGTGCGCGACACGGTGGCCCGGCTGGGCCTCCGCGAGAGCTACCACATCGACGTGCTCTCGGCGGTTCCGATCCGGCGCGACTACAACCGCGAGGCGCCCGAGAACTCCCACGACGCGCTGGCCGGCAAAGTGAGCGTCGTGCGCGAGTTCAACCGCCTCGGCCTCGACCTCACGTCCGAGGGCTTCACCGCTCCGTTCATAGGCGTCATCGGCCACTCGTGGCACCTCTGGCATCGCCGCGACACCATCATCGGCGGCGAGGAGTGCATCCCCTTCGTGCCGTTCATCTACCACGGCGGCCCTACCACCTACGGCAACGGCGCACAGACCGACCACTATCCGCAGGACTCGGCGCTCTGGGGCGCGGGGTTCTCTTGCGATTGGACCAAAGAGACCGACCCGCACGAAATCGCCCGGGCCATCTACCAGGTGAACCTGCCCTGGGCGCTGCTGCGCGAGCGGCGGATGCAGGGATGGTCGCGCAAGGGCGACCTCTGCCGCGTGACCTACGACGCCGCCGGCTACGTCGAGGCCGACGAGCGCACGGGGGCATGGCGCGTGGTCGTCGACGGCGTCACCGTGGTGGAGAACGACCTCGTGACGCTGCGACGCCCGCGGGTGCTGGTGGCCTTCTCACCCACGGCTCGGGACGCCGAAGTGGCGCTTCCGTTCGACCTCGCAGGCCGTCCGCTCCGGGCCACCAACCTGCTCACAGGGGCCGTGACGCCGCTGGGCGCCCATCCGAATGGAGGCACGCTCAGGCTGAAGCTGCCGGCGTCGGAGCCGGTTGCCGTGGAGGCCGACGGCGCTCCGTAAGGCGTCGGTCGGCCCTCCTACGTTTCGCCGCCCCTTGCAGGGAACTCCCGTGAGCCCGGCGAACCTCACCATGGCCGGGCCGATCGGGCCGGGCCGGCGCGGAGGGCTCGATGCCTTTCACCATCACTCGACGCGGCCTGCTGTCGCTGACGGCGGGAGCCGCTCTGCCGGGACCAGGGGGTGCTGCCGTGGTAACCGCCGCTTCGCCGACCAGGGTCGGCCCGACCGACGGGCCCGCCTCGCCGCTCTTCTCTCCCATCGCCCTGCCGGGGTCGCTCGCGGTGCCGGATCTGGCCTCGCAGCCTCTCTCGCAGACCGCCCGCGACGCCGCGTTCCACGCACCCGACGGCGCCTGCGTCTGCTGGGGCATCCCCTTCGCCGTGGAGCGCATCGTTCTGCTGCAGGCGGGCTCGCAGACGCTGAAGTGGTCGCCCGTGGCGGCGCCGTGGCTCGTCTTCATGCACACCTGCGACGTCGCCTTCCAGCAGCCCGACGCCCACGGCATCGTCCACGGCTTCCGCGGCTCGGGGCTGCTCAACGAGCATGTGGCCGACTACGTGATGCTCTACGCCGACGGCACGGAGGAGCGCGCGGCCATCCGCCGGCGACACCAGGTGGGCATGATGAGCCGTCAGTGGGGCGAGTGCTGCTTCCAGGCGGTGGCGCACCAGAGGCCCTTCCCCTTCCGCACCCTCACGGAGCAGCCCCGGCAGGGCCTCTCCTGGGGCCCCGGAGAGACGCGAGCCGCGCAGCCCGACCTGGCGCGCTGGACCAACTGGCTCTGGGCCTGGCAGAACCCGCACCCGGAGAAGCCGCTGGCCGGAGTGCGGCTGGAGCACAAGTCAGGCGCGCTCATCTGCTGTGCCGTCACCGCCGGCCGCGTCGCCACGTACCCGTTGCGGTGGGAGACGCGCCGCAAGGCGATCCTGCGCCTGCCGGACGGACAGGCGTACCAGCCGGACCTGGACGGCGTGGGCCAGTCGCAGCACTTGAGGATGGACCTGGGCCAGGTCATCTCGCTGGAGCGGCGCCGCCTCTACCCCGACTCGGCATGGCCGGATACCTACAACAATCGCCTGCCCGCGCTGAGCGGCAACGAGCTGCTGGTGGAGTACACCGCGCACCCCGAGGCGCGCTTCGTGCTGCCCGGTGGGCGATCCGTACCCGCAGCCGAGGTGACGCCCGATGCCGACGGCCCCCTCGCCGCCGTGGCTCCGGCCACCCAGCGCGTGGCGATCCGCGTGGTGGAGAAGGGCAGCCGCAAGCCCGTGCCGGTGAAGCTCCACCTCCACGGCGCCGCCGGGGAGCAGCTGCAGCCGCTGGACCGGGCTCGCATCCCCAACGACCACTGGTATGAGGACTGGTCCGTCGACTTCGTCCACGCGGGACTGCACCGATGCACCTACATCACCGGCGAGACCGTGGCCGACCTGCCGCTGGGCCCGGTCTACCTTGAGGTGAGCAAGGGCTTCGAGATAGCGCCCGTGCGCAAGGTGATCCGCGTCACCCGGGCCACCAGGAGCCTCGAGGTCGAGGTCGAGCGGGCGCTGGATTGGCGCGCCCGGGGCTGGGTGACGGCCGACACCCACGTCCACTTCCTCTCGCCGACCAGCGCGCACCTGGAGGGCTCGGCCGAGGGCGTGAACGTGGTGAACCTGCTGGCCAGCCAGTGGGGCGAGCTGATGACCAACGCGGGCGACTTCGACGGCCGCACCACCTACGGGTCCCGCGAGACCGGCCACGACGGCGAGTGGCTCGTGCGGGTGGGCACCGAGAACCGCCAGCACGTCATGGGCCACATCTCGCTGCTGGGCTACAACGGCCGGGTCATCGCGCCCATGACGGTGGGTGGCCCTGACGAGTCGGCCCTGGGCGACCCGGTCGACATTCTCCTCACCGAGTGGGCGCGCCAGTGCCGGTCGCAGGGCGGGCTGGTCGTCGTGCCGCACTTCCCCAACCCCCGCGCCGAGAACGCCGCGGCAATCGTGCAGGGGCAGGTCGACGGGCTGGAGATGACCTCCTGGGGCAACCTGACCTCGGGCATCGATCCCTACTCGCTCTCGGACTGGTACCGGTACCTGAACTGCGGCATCTTCGTGGCCTGCGTGGCCGGGACCGACAAGATGAGCGCCAACACGCCGGTCGGGGCCATCCGCACCTACGCGAAGGTCGCCGACGGCCGTCCGTTCGACTACGAGGCCTGGAAAGACGCCGTGCGCTCGGGGAACACCTTCGCCACCTACGGCCCGCTCGTGGAGTTCAGCGTGGAGGGCAAGCCGGCCGGCTCTCGGCTCAAGCTCGGCCGGGGCGGCGGCACGCTGCAGGTCGAGTGGCAGGCGGCCAGCGTCACCACGCCCATGACCCGCGTGGAGCTGGTCGTGAACGGCGAGGTGCGCGAGAGCAGCGCCGTGGGCGCCAAAGAGGGCCGGGGAAGCTGGAGCGTGAAGGTCGGCGGCAGCAGCTGGCTGGCCCTGCTCGTGCGCGGCCGCTACGCCGACAGGCCGGAGATGATCGCCGCCCACACGTCGCCCGTCATGGCCGAGGTAGCCGGCAAGCCCGCCTTCTCCGCACCGGACGCGCTGACCATCGTGGAGCAGATCGAAGGCGCCATGGCCTACCTCGACACCGTGGGCGCCCGAGCCGAGGCGGGCGCCTACCGCCGCATGCGCCTCCTCCTCACCCAGGCCCACCGCGAGATGCACAATAAGCTCCACCGCGCGGGCATCTACCATGACCACACATCAGGCGCCGACCACCCGGAGCATCATCAGCCACAGCCGACGGCCTGCACCTAGCGTCGTTGCCTGAGCCTCAGCATCGCACAGCCCCAGCCACCAAGGGCCGGTCGGTCCGTGTCCGTCCGTGTCCGTCCGTGGCGGTCCGTGTGGGTCCGTGTACGGGTCCTACGGCAACACGGACGAACACGGACCGCCACGGACTTGCACGGACAGGCCCGCCGTCCACCGCCACGCATCTCCGCCGCGGCTACTTCGCGAAGGCCATCACCTCCACCAGGTGGCGGCCGCTGTTCGCCGAGCAGCTTGTGACGTTGACGCGCAGGTAGCGTGCGCGAACGGGGGCGAAGGTGCAGGTGACGCCCTGCCTCGTCGATGGCAGCGTGTTGTCGCGCCGGTCCGCCAGCATGCGCCAGGTGCGGCCGTCCAGCGACCCCTCCACGGTGAAGCCGTAGGTGCGCGCATCGCCGTAGTAGTTCACGACCACCACCCGCCCCACGCTGGACGGCCTGAGCAGGTCCACCTGCCACCAGGCCTCGGGGCTGACGTTGATGTCGGTGGCCCAGTAGCTGTCGGCGTTGGCGGTGATGCCGTCGTTGGCGGCGGAGGCGGGGAACGGCGCCAGGGAGTGCGAGCAGGTGGCGGGCTTGCCCGTCGTGAGGCTCACGGCGTCGGGGGCGGGACGGCGCCACGGGTAGGCCGCCAGAAGCCGCGTTGCCACGGCCACCGGATCGCCGGCGGGCTCGGCGGGGTAGGCCTCGGCGCCGTGCGTCCAGCGATCCTCCCAGCGGCGGATGCCGTCCTCGAAGGCTCCGGCGTCGAAGGGCTTCCCCGCCGCCGGCGCCGCGTCGAGCGCCTCGGCGAACCGCCGCCACCGGGCCGCGTAGAAGCCCTCCATCATGCCCGCCCACTGCTTCTGTGCGTAGCCGTGGAGCATGCTGTCACGCGCTCCCCATAGCGTGATCTGCGTGCGCGCGTTCCACTCGAGGAGGCGCCGGTCGGCGTCGGAGGCGCCCCATCGGCGGGCGTCGGCCAGCCACCGGCCCAGCAGCAGCTCGCGGCGCGTGCCGAGAAGCTCGTCGAGGTCGAGGGCGATCCTATCGAGGCGCTCGGCGGCCCGGGCCAACGCAGGGCGGTCGCCCGCGCCGTAGGCGGCCACCATCTCGGAGTAGGGCTCCGCCGCCGAGGCCGCCACGATCTGCCGCGTGACGTTCACCAGGTCGAACCGGTAGGTGTCTACTGCGCCCAGCCGGGGCGAAGCCTGCAGGAGGCTGCGGCCGGCCTCGTAGAGGTCGCGGCTGAGGGAGGCCTGGCTTCGGCCCAGCCCCGGGCGCTCGGCGAGCAGCGTGCCCGCGGGGCCGGAGGCGGCGTAGGCCGTCCGTAGCAGGCCCTGCCACGCCCTCTGCGCGGCGGGGTCGTCGCGGCCGTAGCGGCGGACGACGTACTCGTGCAGCCAGGCGTCGACCTCGGGCACGTCGTCGCGCCAGATCATGTCCGTCACGAAGCTGTGGACCACGGGGTTGCAGCCCAGCCCCTCCATGATGTGCCCGATGCCCTGCAGGTCGCCCGCCGCGCCTCCGGCCAGCGCCTCGCGCAGGTTGGCCGCGATCTGCCGTAGGCCGCCGTGGAGGCTCACCGTGTCGCCGAAGGTCTGGATCGTGCAGAAGGCCCAGGGCTTGCCGTAGAAGGCCTGCGTCTTCTTCCATGCGGGTTCGGTCTCGCAGAAGAGGTCCAGCACAAGCATCCGGTCATTGGGCACGGAGGTTAGGAGCGCGCGGGCCTGGGCGGGCTGCCAGAAGCCGGGGTTGTTGACGAAGAGCCACCCCTGCATCACCCAGACGGCGGCGGGGTCGGCGTCGGCCATGGCGCCGTGGACCGCCCTGCCCATCTCGGCGAGGAAGGCGGGGTCGCTGCTGGGCGGCGACATCTCGATGAACGTGTCGGCCGCGTAGAGGTGGTCGGTGCCGAAGAGGCGCGTCTGCTCCTCCACGAAGGCCTTGCCCACGCGGCGGAAGGCCGGGTCGGTGGGATCAATGAACGTGGTGCCCGGGAAGCCGGCCCAGCTCGGCAGCCGCTGCAGCTTGGCGCCCGGCATCACGCGGGCCAGCGCGTCTGGCACGTGACCCGTGAAGCCCTGCAGCACCGGCGTCATGCCGAACGAGCGCTCCCGATCCAGGATGCGCCGCTGCAGCTCGGCGTGCGTACCCACCCATCCGGCGGGGAGCGGGCCGCCCCAGCCGTCGATGCAGCCCATCCAGCCGAAGGGCAGGTAGGCGGGGCCCACGAGGAAGCGGTCCATCTCGGCCCGCGTGAGCCCGAGGCGGCTTCCCAGCGCCTCCCAGACGGCCTCCTGACCTGTGACGGCCAGCGGAATGTTGATGCCGTGCAGCGCCATCCAGTCGATGAGCCGCTCCCACTGGGCGAAGTCCCACCAGGCCAGCGAGTAGCTGAACGCGCAGTAGTTGAGCATATAGCGCGCCCGGTAGCGGGTCGAGCGGCGCACGGCCGGGCGCACATCGGGGAGCCGCTTCGGCAGGCGCAGGTTCACGCCGCACCAGGAGACGTCGCACCGGCACCGGTTCTCCAGGTACCAGTTCAGCGCCGAAGCCATGGCCACGCCCGTGGAGCCGCGCAGCGTCACCCGCCCGCCGGAGGCCTGCACCTCCCACACATCGCGCCCCCGCTCCGCCGGGATGGCCTCCAGCGTGAACCGGTCCGCATGGGCCGGCAGAAGCCGCTGCAGCAGGCCGCGCACGGCGACCTCCGCCGAGCGAGCCTCAGCGCCAAGGGCGGGCGAAGCGCCGACCCAGGCGGCGCAGAGGAGAAGGGCAGCGAAACGAGCCATGGCGGGCGCCTCCATGTCCGGTCAGGACGCCCTATTGTACGCGACGAGGCGCGGGGCGCGAGCCGGCAATGGCAGGGCGGGGGCTTGGTACGGCGTTCCGGCGCTCGACCTGCGGCCCGGGGGTGGGAGCCGCCCTTGACGTCATCCTGACACGAAGTGGAAGGACCCCCCGGAGTTCGCCGCCGCGCCGACGCCCCGGGCCACCCGCCGTATGCCCGGGGGAAACCGTGCAGTTCGGTAGCCTCAACCCCTCCTAAGAAACCACCTCGCCGGTGCCGAGTGCTACGTGGCCGTACCCGTTCTGGCGGGCCTGCCGTTTGAACCACCGAAGGCGGCGCTCGGCGAGTTGCCGCTCGTACGCCTCCTCGCCCTTGTCGATGTAGGTCTCGCCGAAGCGGACCATCCGATAGATGAGCACCGCCAGCTTCCTCGCCGTGGCCGTGATCGCCTTTGCCGGCCCGATCCGGCCGCGCATGCGACGAAGGAAGGCCGCCAGGCGCTGTGCCCGCGCCAGAGCGAGTTGGCGGCAAGCCGAAGCGCGTCTGCGAGCTTGTTCCGAGCCCTGCGCGTGCGCGTGCTCTGGACATGACCGGCGAGGACGACATGGCCGACACCGAGATGCCCCGCCTGGAGATCCCGCACGACCGCCCGAAGGACCAGGCGGAGAAGGAGGGGCTGAGTGTGAAGACGCTGAGGAGGGCCAAAGAGCAGATTGGGGTCCTGAGCCAGCGATCCGGCGCCGGCTGGGAGTGGAACCTGGACACCCGGTCGGACGCGCAGCAGGGGGCTCAAGGTGGCCACTTTCCCATGGCAGAGAAGTGGCCATCTTGACGGAGTAGGGCTCAAGGTGGCCACTTTCCTGTGGCAGAGAAGTGGCCATCTTGACCCCTCGGTTGCCCTTGCCCCTTGATGTCGCCGGCGGGTCCGTGTGGGCCTTTCGGCAGGCACGGCTTGACCCCATTGGCCCCGTTGACGGTGTTGACGACGGCATGACGGCGGGGACGCCTGCCCGCCCGCACTTCGGTGGCTCGGGCCTCCGTGCCCGAGTCTGCTGGGTGGTGGGACCCGCGCCGCTGCGTCTGCTGCGTGAGCCCTGCCAATGCCGAGTCCACCGCGGGGGTGGGGAGCCTCCCTGCGGGCGCAAGCCCCTACGGCTGCCTGGATATGGCCGGCAACGTCTGGGAGTGGTGCGCGGATTGGTACGATGGTGAGCGCACGAGCCGTGTCCTGCGGGGCGGCGCGTGGAACTTCAGGGATACTGGCAACTTCCGCGCGTGCGTTCGCGACGGGAGCCGCCCTGAGAGTAGGTACGACAGTCTAGGGTTTCGGTGTGTCTCTCCCGAGGGCTCCTCGTAGCCCTTTGGTCTCTGGCCCCTTTGCCCTTTGCCGCTGCCGTTGCCCTGCACTCCGCCGGCCGTCGGTTGAGCAGGTCCGGGCAGCCGTTGCGCGGGCCGTACCGAAACCACGGCGCGCTCACGGATCACTCCCAGACTCGGGCACGGAGGCCCGAGCCGGCAAGGGCGGCAGCGGCGGGGCGTGCAGCCGTGGGTCTCGATACGCCTGTCCGCCGGGCGGCGGACAGGCACTCGACCGACGGCTTGGCCAACCGGCGCTCGACCGACGGCCTCTTGAGCCGGCACTCGACCGGCGGCATCCGCGCCACCGTTGCAGGTGCCTCCGCCCGCCGGGGCGAACTTACGGGGTATGAGCGCAACCTTTGCCTTGATCATGCTGCTGGCCGCCGGCTTGGCCGCGGCCGCCTTGCCCACCGTCAGCTACACGGCCCTCTCCGACGCCGCCCGGGCGTCGGGCCAGCTTGCACGGTACGACGGGACGCCGCGTCGAACAGCCACGCTGGAGCTGGACGGCCACAAGCTGACCGTGGCCGTGCCGCGGACCATCCGGGCCTACGACGTGGCGCCGCTGGAGTACACGCTGGAGCGGCCCGGCGGCGCGGGCAGGGCCTGCGTGGAGGCCGTGGCGTTCGAGGATGCACGCAAGGCGCGCGGGAAACCGCTCTATGACCTGGCGATCCCCGGCAACCTGGGCGTGCGGATCGACTACCTGGGGAGCATCTCCGCCGACAACGTGCCGGGCAAGTACGTGCCGCTGACGCCCGACCCCAAGACGCCCGTGAGCCCCTACCCGCACTTCAAGCGGGACGCCATGGTCCGCTCGGGCACCGTGCGGCAGGCGGCGCTGGTCTGGTTCAAGTTCCGCGTCACCAACACCGGCGACACGATCCTCGACCCCGAGGGCTTCGGGGCGTCGTTCGCGTCGCCGATCCTCCGCAAGCTGAAGTCCGACGGCGCCGAGGAGTGGTTCGCGCAGCCGATCAACCTCTTCGAGCGGCATCTCACCACCCTCTATCCCGGCCAGAGCTGGGATGTCTGGGTCCACTTCTGGTGTCCGGTGCTGGGCGGACCCTACAACCACGGGCTGGTGGCCGGCGACTACAAGATCGAGTTCCAGATGCTCTACCGCTACCACCGCGACTACCAGTGGGGCGTCAACATCTGGGCCGGCGCGCCCTGGTGCCGCCTGGACGTGCCCATTCGGGTGACGAAGGAGGGCGGCCAGAGCCCCGTGGCGCCGCGCTTCGTGGCCATGGACGACGCCGACAAGACGCCCGGCTACATCGACACGTTTGAGGAGTTCATGACGGCGTTTCGCATCCACCCGCCTGCGGCGGAGGCGGAGCGGCAGAGCGGCACGCTCTACCTGCAGCCGGCGCCGTGGACGAAGCACGTCACGCTCAAGCTGATCCTGCCGGGTTCGCGCCGCATTGCCGTGGCGCGCGTGCCGGTGCGGGTGACCGACGAGACGATGGCCGTGCGGCACAACCCGTCCAACGTCATGCTCGTGGAGCGCGACGGCAAGCGGACGCCCGCCTTCGTGGCGCAGGCCATGCCCGGCATGCGCACGGGCGTGCAGCTCGGGCCCTTCCCGGAGAAGCACCTGCGCGCCGAGATCATGGAGATGAAGCGGCTGGGCGTGAACCTCATCGCCAACACCGCCGGCGGCTGGTGGATCGACGAGCTGGGCGGCCGCAAGGAGCCCGAGCCGCTGAGCGCGCAGTACAAGTACTGGTACGACGTGTTGGTGCGCGAAGCCGGCCTCAAGCTGCTGGGATGGAGTGTCTACCCGCCGGGCTCCATCCGCTGGCTCGAAGCCGGCAAGCCGCTGCTGGGAGGCGAGGGCGACGAGGTCGCGAAGGCTCCGGTGGGCTATGGCGACTGGGCCGGGCTGGACCTGGCAGACCCCGTGGCCGCGGAGGTGGTGGCCGCCTGGACGAAGTACCAGTATCAGCGGTGGGGCGACCTCTGGTTCCGCACCGCCGACGGCCGCGTGCCGGTGGATATGGAGGACAGCTGGGGCTGGATGCGCGACGACATCAACGTCCGTTACCGCGTCGGTCCCCTCACGCTGGCCCGGTTCCGGCAGTGGCTGCAGGCGAAGTACGCCACGCCGGGCGCCATGGACGCGGCCTGGGGCTCCGCCTACGCCTCGTTCGACGCCGTGGACCCGCAGGCCGACCAGGGCGTCGAGGGCGACGGGATGGCTCACGGCCCGGTCTACAACAAGCCCGAGCACCCCTTCCACGACTGGTCGCCGGCGGTGGCCGATTGGGACCTCTTCCGCACCGAGCTGCGCATGGAGTTCCTGCGGAGGTGCAACGGGCTGATCCGCCGGTTCCTCCCCGGCGCCGAGATCGCCGTGCGGACCGAGGGCGCCAACCTGGTCATCGCCGGAGACGCCGCGTCGCCGAGCATGCACTGGCGACACGCGTTCTATTCGCAGCGGCGCAACGCCATGGTCTTCGACGTGGTGAAGCGGGCCGACACGCTCCACTTCTACAGCGACTACACCACGCTCCCCTACACCGAGGCCGAGTGGCGGCAGGGGATGCGCGAGATGACGGCGGCGGGCGTGGTCCCCATGTTCCTGCCGCAGTTCGACCATATGCGTGATATCCTGCTGAATGACCACTACGGCCGCGAGTACAAGACCCACTACGGCCTCGACGCACCGCGCAAGGGGATGATGATCCACTGCCTGACGGCCGCCTACCCCTGGTGGAAGGCGACCTACGAGGAGGGCGGCGCTCCGGGCATCCTATGGAGCGACTACCTCTGCGACGGCTTCGCCACCGAAACGCAGAAGCGCGAACTGCGCCTGCTCCGGACCCGCCTGGACGCCCTGCCCGAGATGCGGCTTCGTGGCCGGGCCGAGGCCCGGTCCGGGCGCCCTGCGCAGTGATGAGGGGACTGCCGGCTGCTGCAACCTGCGAAGCCTGGGTGAGGCGGCACGCTGGAGCCCAGGGCGAGGACGACGGCCGTGCGGCCAAGGCCCGCACCAAGCACCGTCCCGGGCGGGCCGGCGGCATGGTCTGGCCCGAACGCAGGAGCAGAACAATGCAGCCGCTTTCCATCGGTCTCCCGTCAGCGCCGCTACTCGCCCTGGGCCTGCTCCTGTGCCACTGCGGATCCCTCGGGAATACAACCCAACTTGCCGGCTGGGACTTCACCCGCGGGGCCAAGGGGTGGACGAAGAGCCCTGCGGTCGCACGATGCCGCCGGACATCCGAGGGTCTCGTCCTGGTTGGCGTCAGCGAGGACCCCTCCATCACGAGTCCGGAGTTCCGGTTCCGGAGCCGGCGTTTCGTGCTGGTGAGCCTCCGCATGCGCTCCACTGGTGATAGGACCGGGCAGATCTTCTACGGCTCCGCATTCACCCCGGAGAAGAGCCGCACATTCCAGGTCATCAATGACGGCAAGTGGCACGAGTACCGGGTCTGGCTGCCGGCTTCGGCCGGCCTGGGCCGCCTACGCCTGGATCCCTCCGGCGGGCCCTGCATCTGCACCATCGCCTCGCTGCGCGTGGACGCCACAACCGAGGCGCCCACCGAAGCATGGGCCCGGCCGCTGGAGCTTCGCGGCAAGAAGATCATCGGCGGCGGCCAGTACGCCACAAGCGGCGAGGAGGCGGTAACCTCGCGATTCCTGGCGCTCCATCGAGAGGTTATCGGGAACTTCCCATTTGACGGTTACGTGGTGCCCGTGGTGGTCGGGCAGGAGTGGGCAGAGGGCGCTGGGTTGCCACGCCGCGACTACCTGCTGCATGAGCTACTGTGGAGCCGCATCCGGCTACCCTATGCGGCGGTCAGAGAGGCCATCGCCGACCTGAACTCCGTGCGGTGGGCGCATGTCACCGATAACTTCCTCAATCTCACACTGATTGACGGCGCAGATGGGTGCGCCACACCGGACCTGGCCGACGACCGTGATTGGGCCGTCATCGAGAGCAACGCCGGCCTGGCCGCGCGCCTCTGCCGGGAGGCGAAGCTCCAGGGGTTCTGGCTCGATACGGAGCAGTACGGGAACTACCAGTGGCGGACCGAGGCGGGGCTGCCGGAGCCGGGCCATGGCCGTCCCGCCGACCTGAAGTTCCCGCTAGGGAAGGACACCCCCCAGCTCCTTCGCCGCCGCGGCGCCCAGTGGATCAAGGCGGTCCAGGCGCAGATGCCGGCGGTGAAGATCATCACCACGTTCGCCTGGTCGCCGGATGCGAACGGGTACGCTCCGCTGAAGGGTGTGACCGCCTTCCTGAATGGTGTCCTGGACGGCATCCGTGCGCCGGGACGGCTGATCCACGGCCACGAGAACACGTTCTACTTCGGACAGGGCCCGGGCACGGCCAACGTAGCCAACGATGGACGGCAAGAGGGCTATCCGGGCGGTCGTGCCAGGTACGCGGAAGCACGCGCCGACATCCGTGGCTGGCGAAAGTACAGCACAAACCCCGGCAAGTACGACCGATTCGTGAGTGTCGGGATGGCGGCCTGGGTGGAGGACGATCCCTGGAACACCTGGTCCGGCTGGCCGAGCGGGTCGCGGTGGTCCTTCTGGTCGAACCTTGCACTGGCGCTGGCCTACAGCGACGAGTATGTCTGGGTCTGGTCGGAACATACCCACTATGGTCACGGGCTCGAGGCAAAGGCCGGGATGAACCCCTTCCTCGCGTCGTTGAGCAACCAGACCTTCAACACCGGACGTGAGGCGGCCGGCGAGTTCACCGAGGAGTTTGCGACTGATCCGCTGCGCAGGGGCTGGTACTTTGACTTCGATATGCTCGACATCGGTCGCAAGCTGAGCCCGAGCCACGACGTCGCCCTGATGGGCGCCACGTCTGTCCCCTATGCCTGGTCCGCCGCAGCCAGGGCGGTGCGGGTGGATGGCGCGTGGCCGGCGGGACCACGCGGCGACGCCATACCTCCGCCGGATCAGCGCCGCCGTTACGTCCGCCCGATCCGTCCGGTGGACCGCAGGACCGGTTTTGCGGTCTCGATGGACTTCCGCGTGACCTCGTTCGGTCGGCGCAGCGGCGACAGGATGGTGATCGGTCTCTTTCGAAGTGGGCAGGCCCGGTCCCATACGGGCCTGGCCCTGGAGGTCGAAGCGGCGGATCGCGCGCACATCGTCCTGTCCGGCCCCAGGGGTTCCCTGCGTCTCCCGCTCCAGGTTCAAGGCGGGATCAGGCCGGGGAAGAGCTATCGGATCGCGTTCGAGTATGATGCTGCGAGGTCGCGCCTTCAGATGTCTCTGTGCGATCGGTCCGCTGTTCGGCGACTCGTGTCACATGCGTGCGCGGCGGCGCCGGCCGGGATGGGCGCATTTGGCTGGGATGAGATCGGGATTGCGCACGAAGGAGGTTCGGCGACCGGCCCTCCGCGGCCGGCCTATCGGTACCTGTTGGAGCGGGCATCCCTGCGCCGACCCGTACCTGCGACGCACGGCAGGCGCTGAACGCCTGCATGGGAGTTGCCTCAGAATTGGTCCTAACTCACGATCGCGGCTACGGCGACGGCTTCGCCACCGAAACGCAGAAGCGCGAGTTGCGCCTGCTCCGAACCCGCCTGGACGCCCTGCCCGAGACGCCCGCCAAGAAGGAGCCCTGACCATGCGCAACCTTGCCCTCTCCCTGCTGCTCGCCCTTGTCGCGGCCCCGGCCGCCCACGCCGCCGAGGGCAAGCCCTTGGCCGTTGAGCACGAGCCCATGGTCGTCCTCATGGGTAGCGTCACCAACGCCATGTGGCCCATCAAGGATGTGGCCGCCATGGAGCGCTCGGCCTCCTTCGCCCGCTCGCTGGGCGTCGACGCCTACGAGACCTATGTACCCTGGAACGTGCTGGAGCCCGGCGGTCCCGGCGCGTTCGACTGGACCGAGACCGACAAGCTCGACGCCGCCTGCCGCAAGGCGGGGCTCAAGTGGCAGGCCTTCGTCATGTTGAACCCCAGCTACGCCACACCGAAGTGGTTCCGCGACAGCGGGAAGGACGTCGCCCACCGATGCCTGGAGCATGGCAAAGACAGCGACGCGCGCTCCATCTTCTGCCCGGGCCTCGAGGAGCACGTCGACCGCGTGCTGGGCGGGCTCTTCAAGCGCTACAACGCTTCGCCTGCGCTGGAGTCAGTCATGTTCGGCGTCAGCGGCGACTTCGGCGAGAGCATCTACCCGGCCGGCGCCGTGGGATGGAACGGGCAGTACCACAACCACGCGGGCTTCTGGTGCGCCGAGGAGCCTGCCCGGTCCCACTTCCGGGCCTGGGCCAAGCGCCACTACGGGAGTATCGCCAGGCTTAACGCGGCCTGGGCCACGAAGTTTGGCGGCTTCGAGCAGGTCACGTTCCAGCTCCCCTCCCTGCCCATGCCCGACGCGCGCTGGCTCGACCAGGCCGAGTGGTACCGGGGCGCCATGACGGAGTGGTGCGGCGCATGGATGCGTGCGGCCCGCAAGCACGCCGACCCGCGGGTGCCGCTCTACCTCTGCGTCGGCGGCGGCGATCACGTGATGCTCGGCTTCGACATCACCGGCCAGGCGCGCCTCTGCGCCAAGAACAACGTCTGGCTGCGGCTCACCAATGAGGGCAGCAACTACGCCGGCAACTTCATGGGTACGCGGCAGGTGACCACCGCGGCCAAGCTCTACGGCGTGCCGTCGGGCCTCGAGCCGGCGGGGGAAGTGAACGCCCGAGGCGTCACGGCGCGCATCTTCGGCGCGGCGGCGGCGGGCTGCAACCATCTCCACTACTACGAGGGGCAGGTGGCCAACTTCGGGGCCGCCACGCCCGCCGAGGGGCGCACCGACGTCTGGAACCGGTTCCGCAAGCACCTGGTTCAGAAGGCGCCCTATGTCAACGTGGCCGCCTACTACCCGCGTATCGACGCCATGTGCAAGCGGGAGATGAGCACCGAGAGCCTGAACCGCTACGCCTCGCTGCGCGACGTGTTGGACTTCGACATGGTGGACGACAATCTGGCCGCCGACGGCAAGCTGGACCGGTACCGCGTGCTGCTGCTGGGCCCCGTCGCCACGCTGGATGCCCGGGCCTACGCCCAACTGACCCGCTGGATTCGCGCCGGCGGAACGCTGGTGGCGTCTGAGCAGAAGAGCCTGCGGGTCTGGAACGCCGCCACGTCGACCTTCCGCGCCGTGCCTCCGCTGGCCCCGAAGGCGGCCGCATGGGCAACCATCCCTGTGCTGGCGCCCGCCCGCTACGTGGTGCGGCCCGGCGCGCCGCCGCCCGGCGTCGAGCTCACGGGCACATGGAGCCACTCCGAGGGCGACTACCGCTGGGGCGGCAAGAACGCCGGCCTGAAGCTGCCCGTGGACCCCAAGCTCGACTACACGCTCACGTACGAGGGCGGAGTGCCGCTGGAGGGCGCCGTACTGGCCAACGGCGTGGAGATCGGCCGCATGTCCGGCGGCTCGGGCAACGAGCGCCAGTGGAGCTTCCCGGTGCCGTCGTCACTACTGAAGGGCTCCAACAGCCTGCGCCTGGAGTTCCGCATGAAGCCCATGGTTCTCGCCACGGACTCGCGCGAGCTGTGCATCTATCCCAGGGCCATCACGCTGGAGGCCGCGGGCGGTGACGCGGCGATCTCGGAGCCCCGGTTCGGCGCCGTGACGCTCGACAGAGCCAAGCTGGCCGCCTCCACGGTGAAGATAGGCAAGGGGCGCGTCGTCGCGTTACCCACCGCGGCCTACGGCCCCGCGGAGTACGCCCGGGCGCTGGTGATGCTCCTTCGATCCGGCGGATCGGCGGGCATCCCGCCGAGCGCCGTGCCCGACGGCGCCGGCGACGGTCTCTTCGTGGCCCTTCGCGGTGACGAGGCCCTGGTGTACAACAGCACGGCCCTGCCCATCACCGCGACCCTGAGACTGCCCGCCGGAGCCGAACTGGACCGTTTCCACCGGTCGGCGGGCCAGACCATCGAGGTTCGAGACCTTGCGCCGGACGCCATCGTGGCCCACCCGCTGAAGGTGGTGGCCGACACGGGCGTGGCGCGAACCCGCAAAGGAGGTAAGCCATGACCGCCGCACTCATCGCACTCGCCGCCGCATCCGCCGGGGCGCCCTCCGCGCCGCCCTCCGCGCAACTCGACGCCTACGATGTGGTCTGGCGCAGCCCGTCGCGCAACGCCACCGGCTCCATGCCCATCGGCAACGGCGAGGTCGTGCTGAACGCCTGGGTGGAAGAGGCCACGGGCGACCTGGTCTTCTACATCGCCCGCACCGACAGCCTCTCCGAGATCAGCCGCCTGCTGAAGTTGGGCGGCGTGCGCGTCCATATGGAGCCGAGCCCCTTCGCTGCCGCCAAAGACTTCACGCAGCGGCTGCGCCTCGGCGTGGGCAGCATCGAGGTGACGGGCGGAGGCGGCCGATTGGGCCTCTTCGTGGACAGCGCCGCGCACGTGGTGCACATCTCCGGCTCGTTCGCCCGGCCCACGCGCGTCACGGCGACGGCGGAGTGCTGGCGCAACGAGGCGCGGGAGCTGCCGAAAGGCGAGAACGGCAGCGCCTGGTCGGTCCATGACGCGCCCTTCGAGCGCATTGAAGCGGCCGACGTCTTCGAGACCGGCGCGCCGGACCGCGTGGTCTGGTACCACCGCAACGAGACCAGCATCGTGCCGAAGCTCTGGGAGAACCAGTCGCTCACCGGCCTGCCGGGGACCTTCGACCCGCTGCTCCACCGAACCTTTGGAGCCGCCATGCAGGGCCGGGGACTGGTGCGCCGGGGCGAGCGCGACCTCGTGACGCCGCAGCCGGTGCGCCGCTTCGGGCTGCAGGTCGCCACGCATACGGCCCAGACCGCCACCGTGGCCGCATGGCGCTCGGGCCTCGCAGGGCAGGCCGCGAAGTCGGAGCCCGTCGCCGCCGCCCGCCGGACTCAGGCCTGGTGGCGCGCCTACTGGCAGCGGTCGTGGGTCTTCATCACCGGCGATACCTCCGGCCCGGCGATCCCCTCCAACGCCTTCCCGTTGCGGCTGGGCTTCGACTCCAACGGCCAGAACCGCTTCCCGGGCCAGATCCAGCGCCCGCTCTGCGTCGCGAGGGTCCTCACCGAGGCCGAGATCGCCGCCCACTTCAGCGGGCCGCTCGACACCGCGGCGCCCGGGCCCCTGCTTCCCGCCGACGCGCCCGGCCTCACGCTGGCCGCCACCATCACGCCCACCCTCGCGACGCCCGGCCGCATCCTCGACAAGGTCACGGCGGCGGGCTCCGACGGCTTCCTCTTCGACACGCACCCCGGAGACGGCCTCCGCCTCATCGTCGGGAGCCTGACGCTCACGGCCCCGAAGTGCCTGGCCGTCGGCGACCGCCACGACGCCGCAGCTACCTACGACGGCCGCACCGGCGAGGCGGCGATCTACCTCGACGGCAAGCGCATCGCCCACCGCGAGCCGGAGAAGGGCTCGTCCATCACCCGAGGCTACATCCTGCAACGCTATGTGCAGGCCTGCCAGAACCGCGGCGCCCTGCCCGCGAAGTTCAACGGCGGCACCTACACGGTTGAGCCCGCCGCCATGGGCATGCCCTACAACGCCGACTTCCGCAACTGGGGCGACTGCTACTGGTTCCAGAACGTGCGGCACATCGTCCATCCCATGCCCGCCTCCGGCGACGCCGACATGATGGATGCCTTCTTCCGCCTCTACGAGGCCGCCCGCCCTGTTGCCGAGACCCGCACACGGCTCTACCACAAGGCCGCGGGCGCTTACTTCCCCGAGACGATGACCATCTTCGGCACCTACTCAGGCGGCGACTACGGCTGGGACCGCACCGGCCGCGAGCCCTCCTACGTCCAGTGCCGCTACTGGGCCAACGCCTGGAACCAGGGCCCGGAGCTGCTGGCCCTGCTCCTCGATCACTGGGATACGACCCGGAACGCGACCTTCCTTCGATCGCGCGTGCTGCCCATGGCCGAGTCGGTCCTGCGCTACTTCGACACGCGGTTCAGCAAGGATGCGCAGGGCAAGGTGGTCATCGACCCCACGCAGGTGGTGGAGACCTATTGGGACGGCGTGGTGAACGACCTGCCCACCGTGGCGGGCCTTCGCGCCGTCACACAGCGGCTCTGCGCCCTGCCGGCGCCCGTGGTGACCCAGAAGCAGCGCGCCTTCTTCACGCACATGCGCGGCGCTTGCCCGGACCTGCCGATGGAGACCGTGGAGGGCGAGCGACGGCTGGCCCCGGCCCAGAAGTACGACCCGAAGACCTACAACTGCGAGAACGGCGAGCTCTACGCCGTCTGGCCCTTCCGGCTCGTGAGCATGAACCGGCCCGAGCTGCTGCCCGAAGGCCGCGCCGCCTACGCCGCCCGCAAGAACCACCTGCCCGTGGGCTGGGGCTACGACGGCAACGTGGCCGCCCTGCTGGGCCTCACGGACGAGGCCGCGCGCATCCTCCGCGTGAAGGCCGCCAACTCGAACGCGGCCTACCGCTGGCCGGCCACCTGGGGCCCGAACTTCGACTGGCTGCCTGACCAGAACCACGGCGGCAACCTGCTCAACACCACGCACCTGATGCTCCTGCAGGCCGAGCCCATCGAAGCGGGCGGCGCCATCCGCCTGCTGCCGGCCTGGCCGCAGGGCTGGGATGTCTCGTTCAAGCTCCACGCGCCCGGCAAGACGGTGGTGGAGTGCGTCTACCGCAACGGCCGCGTCGAGTCGCTGAAGGTCACGCCGCCGGAGCGCGCCAAGGACATCGTGACGGAGGCGGGCCGCTGAGCGCCCTGACCCCATGCGTGTAGCCCGGCTTTCCCTGCGCGACTTCCGCAACTACCAGACCCAGGAGATGCGGCCGGGGCCGGGGCTGAACGTCCTGGTGGGCCTTAACGCGCAGGGCAAGAGCAACCTGCTGGAGGCCATCTACCTGCTGGCTACCACCAAGAGCCTGCGCGCCGGGCGCGACACGGAGATGATCCGGTCGGGCGCCGGCCAGGCCCTGGTGGAGGCCGAGATCGAGACCGAGCGCGAGGGCGAGGTGGCCCTGGACGTCACCCTCACGCCCGGCGACCGGAAGGCGCTGCGCATCAACGGCTCCCGCCGGCAGCGGGTCATCGAGCTGCTCGGAGTGTTGAATGCGGTCTTCTTCGGCGCCATCGACCTCGGCGTCGTCTGCGGCGAGCCCACGCTCCGTCGGCGCTTCATGAACCTCGTCATCTCGCAGATGAGCCCCAAGTACTGCTTCGACCTGGGCGCCTATAAGCGGGTGCTGGAGCAGCGGCGCGGGCTGCTGAAGGAGCTTCGCGACCGGCCCGTGGCCGATAGCGGGCTGGAGGTCTGGAACGACCAGCTTGCCCACTACGGAGCCCCCGTGGTGGCCAAGCGTCGCGAGTTCGCCCAGGAGCTGGCTCCGCTGGCATCGGCGATCCATGGCCGCATCTCCGGCGGGCGCGAGGCGCTGGATGTGCGCTACATGCCCAACATCCGGGTGGCTGACGACGCTGGGCCTGACGGCATCGCACAGGCGTTCCATGCCCAGATCGAGCGCGTGCAGCACGAGGAGATCCGCCGGGGCGCCACGCTGGTGGGGCCGCAGCGCGATGACTTGCGGTTCGCGGTGAGCGGCTCCGACGCGCGCACCTACGGTAGCCAGGGCCAGCAGCGGACCGTGGTGCTGAGCCTGAAGCTGGCCGAGTTCGAGCTGCTCTGCAGCCATGTGGGTGAGGCGCCGGTCATGCTGCTGGACGATGTGATGTCGGACCTCGACGAGACCCGCCGCCGCCACCTGCTGGAGGCGCTGCACCAGCGCTGCCAAACCTTCCTCACCTGCACGGGCGTGCGGCGGCTGCCGCCCGCCCTGCTGCGCGAGGCCCACATCTGGCGCGTGACGGCGGGCTCTATCGAGCCGCAGACACTGGAAGAGGCCCTGCGCCACGAGGACGACGACGCCGAGGAGGCCACTGCTCCATGATCAGCCGCACGCTCTTGGCCGCCGTATGCCTTGCCGTCTGCGCCCTCGGCGCCGGGGCCGATGATCTGGGACCGCCCTACGGCAACCTGCCCCTGGTGGATCAGGTGGACTGCGCCACGTCGCCCGCCGGCCGCTACGCCGAGGCTCCCGCCGGATCGGTGCGGGTGGAGCGGCTCCTGGGCGCCGACTGCCGCGTGGTCGGTCCCACCGACGCCGCGCCGGGGCCCGGCTACTTCGCCTACAAGCTGGGCGTGGGCAAGGGGCTCAAGGCCGGCTCCGTGTACGTGCTGGCCGCCGACTTCCCCGAGGACAAGCCCCGCTCCGTGCACATCGTCAACAGGGGTTGCGAGGCGTTCCAGGGCTTCCACACCGGTCCCACGTTCGGCGACTGCCTGCTCGGCTACACCGCCAACAACATCGAGAGCCTCGACGCCCCGCTCAGCGGCAAGATGCGCACGTGGACGCAGGCGTTCCGGCTCTACGACCGCTTCTACGGCATCCGGCGCGAGCGCGGGCAGGCCGAGCGTCCCGACGGTCCCGCCGACGGCTTCTGGGTCATCGTCTTCCACCCCGGCCGGGCCGATGACCCGGTCTCGGCGGGGGCGGCCGTCTCGCGCCTGCGGCTCTATGCGGCGCCGGATGTCGCCAGGCTCTACGCGCCGTTGCCCAAGCTGCCCGATGGCCTGCCCATGCGCAGCCTCTTCACGCGCGAGGAGATGCCAGACGGCTATGCCGAGGGCGACCACGGACGCAACGCCGGCGTGGCAGACATGGCCACCTTCTTCCAGTGGAAGGCCCAGTCCATGCGTCTGTTGGGTATGAACACCTTCTGCAAGGACCTCCTCGAGTTCGGCCACAACCAGGGCTGGGACGCGGGCGACGACAGCTGGTACACGCCGCACTGGGAGCCGCAGCGCTGGGAGCGAATGGTGGCCGACGCCGACGCGCTGGGGTTGAGCATCCTGCCCTACTACGAGTACACCGGCAGCATGGGCCTGAACAAGCTGGTGAAGTGCGCGCCCATGAAGGGCGAGGGGAAGCCCTACACGAGCATCTGGTGGACCGAGATCAACCACCTCGACGTGACCGACCCCCGCTCCGTGGACGACGCCAAGCGGCTGCTGGACCGGACCGTCGGCCGCTTCAAGGCGAAGGGCCGCTTCCTCGGCGCCTGGTTCCGTATGCGCGTGGGCGCCTGGCCGCTCAGCTTCTCCGAGGCCTGCCTCACCCGCTACCGTACAGACGCGGGCCTCTCCGCACCCGTCACGCGGGAGGCGCTGCAGGCCGATGCAGCACTGAAGGCGCGCTACACCGACTGGTGGCTGGGGAAGCGCCGCGCCTTCATGCTCATGCTCCGCGACCACCTCCGCTCGCTGCTGGGTCCCAGTGCCCTGCTGCTCTGGACCAACTGGAACAACGAGGCCGGTCCCACACTCACCGGCGGGAAGATCGTGGTGGCCGACGACCCGAACCGCTTCCGCACGACGCCCAACAAGACGCCCCGCGACCAGGATCCGCGTCCTGAGCTGCCCGAGTGGTGGCAGTGCCTCTCGCTGTCCGAGGTGACCGCGAACGGGCGCTACCGGGCATCCATCACCAGTCCGCCGGAGCCCTGGTCCGACAGCGAGTTCGACCACGCCGAGCCCCGCGCCGACCCCGAGCGCTATCGCGACACGCCGGGAGTGCTCTTCACCTATCCCATCAGCCGAGCCTTCACCACGGCGCGCGCGGCCGACATGGAGGCCTTCCGAGGCCCGTCCGGGCTGGCGGCGGTGCGTTTCCAGCCGCTCAACGAGCACCGCGATGAGAAGCTGCTGGGCGACTTCCTCAGCGATGTGGAGTACGCCGGTCCGCTCTGCATGCTGCCCGAGGTGCGCGCCGTGGCCTACGGCGACCCGTGGATGCTGGGCCGCCTCGTGGGCTCCACACCCATGCGCGGCTTCCCGCAGTACGCCCGGCGGTTCCACGCGGCCTACCTGGCGCTGCCCGCGCTACCGAGCAAGGTGCGGCCTGATGCCTGCGGCACGCCTGAGGTGGTCGTGCGGGCCATCGCCACGCCAAGGAGCGGCACCTACTACTCGGTGGCGCACGTGGGACTTCGGCCGAAGGCAGGGGTCACCGTGCGAATACCGGGCATGGGCGCCGTTCGCGATGCCGTGACCGGCAAGCCGTTGGGTACCGCCGGTGCGGGGGGCAACCGGACGGTGCGGCTGGATCTGGATGCCTGCGAGTTGCGGGCGCTGGTGGTGAAGTAGGGCGGTTCTGACGCCGTTGACGTGGCTGACAACAAGGCCGACCCCGTCAACGGCGTTCCTTGCGGGCCTGCCGGCTATGCCCTGGGCAGCTTCCAGGGGCCGCGGCGCTCGCGATCGAGCCACCGGTTGGCCTCTTTGTCACCCACGAAGTGCCAGCCCTTGGGGTCCCACTTCAGCTCGCGGCCGTTCCAGTAGGCGTGGTTGCCGATGTGGCAGACCGTTACCGACCGGGCGCCGATCTCCACATCACAGATGCAGCGCTGGCGCGACCGGATGCAGTCGAACCAGTCCTGGTGGTGCCCCGGCGACTTGCGGAGGGGCTTCTCCGTGGCGCCCAGCGGCTCCTTGACGATGTTGTCCGGCCAGCTCTGAATCTGCCCGCGATCCACGTGGACGGCGCCGTTCTCACCCACGAAGTTCACGCCGCCGTAGGACTTGCCGTCCGGCGCGGTCCATGAGCCGTGGATCACCACCACGCCGTTCGCATAGGTGTAGCGGTTGCCCTGGCCGCTCTTGGGGTCAGCCGGCGGGGTGACCATGATGGGTCCGCTCTCGTCCATCCCCAGGCCCCACTGCGCGATGTCGAAGTGGTGCGCGCCCCAGTCCGTCATGCCGCCGCCGGAGTACTCCTTGAACGAGCGCCAGTCCGGGAAGTGGCTGTGGACGCCGCGCGGGCTCAGGATGGCGTTGTAGGGCCGCATGGGCGCCTGGCCCAGCCACCGGTCCCACTGCAGGCCCGGCTCCATGGTCTCCTCGGCCAGGTCGCAGGGGCGGCTGGGGCCGCCGACGGCCACGTAGACTTCCTTCACCTTGCCGATGCGGCCGTTGCGGACGGCCTCGCAGGCGGTCCGGAACTCGCCGCCGCTGCGCTGCTGGCTGCCGGTCTGGAAGACGCGCTTGGTCTTGCGAGCCACATCGATCATCAGCTTGGCTTCGGCGATGGTCAGCGTCAGCGGCTTCTCGCAGTAGACGTCCTTGCCCGACTTCATGGCCTCGACGGCCGGGATGCAGTGCCAGTGGTCCGGCGTGCCGATCAGGACGGCGTCGATGTCCTTCCGGGCGATCACCTCCTGGTAGTCCCAGGTGGCGAGTACGCCCTTGTAGGTCTTGTCGTTGCTGTAGCCCTGGGTCACCGTGTCCTTGGCATCGTCCAGCCTCGACCGATCGACGTCGCAGACGGCCAGCACCTGCGTATCCGGGTGGTTCATCAGCAGGTTCAGGTGGCCGCGGGCCTGGTAACCCACACCGATGACGCCGACGGTGATGCGCTCGCTGGGCGGCTTGCGGCCACCGAGGCCCAACGCCGATGCCGGCACCACCATGGGTGCGGTCACCGCGGCCGCCGTCCGCACGAAGTCGCGGCGAGTAAGCTTGTCGTTCATGGTCCCTCCCGGGGCGTTCGTTGCGGCGAACACATCCCCCTGAGCCTTGGCTCTCTGCCGGGTAGGTTCACCGCGGCCGCAGGCTCCTCCTCCCTGACCACCTGAAGGGGTGGTGAGCTGAACGTCCGTGGCGGTCGGTGTCAGCCTGCGTGCATCCGTGAGCGGGTACCCTCATGAACGGAGGTGCGGGCTATGCGGTCAGCAGGACAGCTACACTAAGGCCCGTTCCATTGATCACTAATCAAATCTACAACATTGCCAGATAATGCAGGGCGACTTCTAGTGTAGCCAGGCAGTCTTGCTATTAAATCTGATCTATCAAAGAGTCGAATGAGGCTTGGGCGATTAGCCGGCATAGAGTCTAAATACACCAAATCTACTCTTTTACCATTTGATATGATAGCCGGAAACGATCCGTCAGCCCATCCGCCAGTAAAATGCCTGACGAACTTGATTCTTCTCCTAGCCTGCTTTAGCGACATCCTTGAGACCGTAGAAAGCGTTGCGGTCTTCAACCGTGTCGCACTTGGGTAGCTCTTGTCAAAACCACTGGCGGAGGTGTCCGTTCCGGCTCCTTGAGTGCCCGGCTCTGGGGAAGCGCTCTGCTTCTCATAGGTCGCGCGGCTCGATTTCGCCTCCCGCAACTTCTCGCGCAACAGGGCTTGGGGGGAGCCGTCGGTCTTCAGGTGGCTCACCGCGTTCTCCCAGAAGCTTGCTCTTGCGTTTGCGCGCCCCGTGCTGTTGTACTCATCGTCCATGTGGGCCATGATGGTCGCGGCGTCGTCAGCGCCACAGAACCGCACGGCGATGGCATTGAACGTCGCCCTGTGCGTGTTCTGGGCGGTTAGCCTGGCTCCGAAGAGCGCACAGGCCGTGAGCACCACAGCGCCGCCGACCAGCCAACCCACCGTTGTCCTGCTGGGCCCAGAGCTATGCGTTAGCCGGTGTCGCGTATTCTGCATGATAATCGGCATTGTGTATATCCTATAACACTACAATATCATATATACAATATCGTGCCGACACAGTTACCGATCGTCACACACGATGGGCCCTGGCGGCATGCTACTTACAGCAGCTAGTATAGCATAGCTCACCAGCAAGCGTTCCTCGGCCCGAGTGCCCGGCAAGCGGTCGTATGCCGTAGGAATGCAGCCGTAGCGAGGGTACCCTCATGAACGGTGGTGCGGGCTATGCGGGCTGTGACGCGGTGTGGTGAGCATGTGGGCGAGTGGCGGCTACGTGTCTACGCCGATACCGCCG
>CAISJD010000027.1 GCA_903885605.1 uncultured Chthonomonas sp.
ACGACTTCGAGGTCCGCGCGCCGTTCGCGGGCGTGGTCATCTCGAAGGACGCGCAGCCCGGCGAGACCGTGTCCCCGATGTCCGCGGGTGGCGGATTCACGCGGACGGGTATCGCGACCATCGTCGACATGGACTCGCGCGAGATCGAGGTCGACGTGAACGAGGCCTACATCAACCGCGTCAAGGACGGGCAGGCGGTGCAGTCCGTGCTCGACGCCTACCCGGACTGGAAGATCCCCTGCAAGGTGATTGCCATCATCCCCACGGCCGACCGCCAGAAATCCACCGTCCGCGTGCGCGTCAGCTTTGATCGCCTCGACCCGCGCATCCTCCCGCAGATGGCGGTGAAGGTCGGCTTCCGCGAGGCGGTCGGCGGGGCGGCCGCCGCCCCGGCCCGGCTCCTCATCGTGCCGCGCGCCGCCCTGCAGTCCGCCGAGGGGCGCGACGTGGTCTACGTTGTCCAGCGCGGGCGGGCGGAGCGCCGCGCCGTCGCGGTGTCCGGCGCCCAGGATTCCGACGTCCTCCTCGCCTCCGGCGTGGCCGCGGGCGAGACCGTCATCGTCAACCCGCCGCCCGGCCTCGCCGACGGCGCCGCCGTCAGCATCCAGAATCCATGAGCCAATCCCCTTCAGGCCACGGCCCCCTCGTGCGCATCGACCGCGTCGAGAAACTCTTCCATCGGGGTTCCGAGGACATCCACGTGCTCTCCGAGCTCAGCCTCGAGGTCCCGTCCGGCGAGTTCCTCGCCCTCATGGGCCCGTCGGGCTCGGGCAAGAGCACGCTGCTCAACCTCATCGGCGGCCTCGACCGCCCCACGCGCGGCACGGTGCACGTGGCCGGCGACCGCATCGACACGCTGTCCGACCGGCAGCTGGCGGCGTGGCGCGCGCGGCACATCGGCTTCGTCTTCCAGCTCTACAACCTCATCCCCGTCCTCACGGCCGAGCGGAACGTCGAGCTGCCCCTCCTGCTGACGCACCTCACGAAGGCCCAGCGCCGCAAACACGTCGAGACGGCCCTCGCCATGGTCGGGCTCTCGCACCGCGCCGGCCACTACCCGCGCACGATGTCCGGCGGCGAGCAGCAGCGCGTCGGCATCGCCCGCGGCATCGTCACCGATCCGACGCTGCTGCTCTGCGACGAACCCACCGGCGATCTCGACCGGAAGTCCGGCGACGAGATCCTGAACCTCCTCCAGGCCCTCAACCGCGAACAGGGCAAGACGATCGTCATGGTCACCCATGATCCCCATGCGTCCGCCCGGGCCTCGCGGACGGTGTACCTGAACAAGGGCCGACTCAGCGCCGAACCGGTGGCATGAAATTTTTCCACCTCATCTGGGGCAACCTGCGCCGCCGGAAGCTGCGGACGTCGCTCACGCTGCTGTCGATTTTGGTCGCGTTCATCCTCTACGGCCTGCTCTGCGCGATCAAACAGGCCCTGGTCGGCGGCGTGGCCCTGGCGGGCGCCGACCGGCTGATCGTGCGGCACAAGGTCTCGATCATCCAGCTGCTGCCGGTGAGCTACAAGGCGCGCATGGCGCGGATTCCCGGCGTCGCCCTCGCGGTGCACCAGACCTGGTTCGGCGGCATCTACCAGGA